>CASFMM010000008.1 GCA_949295765.1 uncultured Methanomassiliicoccales archaeon
CTGGTGGCAGGAATCGAACCCGTAACCTGCTGATTACAAATCAGCTGCTCTGCCAGTTGAGCTACACCAGCGCATCCGAAAAAGAATGCACAAGTATTGTAGCACAGCCGGCGGGATTTGTCAATCCGGCAGCTGCCGGTGCCGGGGCATAGGGTCACCGCAGCACGGAAATGAGGGCTGCGGCGGCAACAAGTATGGCCACAGCCAGGGCGGCGATCTGGAGCTTTTTCATGGCCTCTCTGCCCGCTTCGCCCCACTGTTCACAGAGGTGATAGCCCAGGGCCAGGCAGCCGAACAGCACCCCGGCCACGGCCGGCAGTGCCACCGCAGGCCAGGCGCGGCCCTGCATGGCGCTGAGGGCCGCCGCGGCAAACCACAGCAAGGTCAGCACAAGATACAGCTATTTTCTTTTCATATAAATTACTTTTCCTCAAGCGAAAAGGCGCCGGAAAACAGGGGCTTTACAGCACCGTGCTGCTGAAGCCCACGGCTTTGCCCAGAATGCGGATCTCGTCCAGTTCGCTGCCTGCATACTCAAACACTGGGTAGGAGGGGTTTTCCGGACGCAGCTGCAGCCGACCGGGAATTTTGTACACCCGTTTGAGGGTGGCTTCCTCGCCGATCAGCACTGCGGCTATTTCGCCGTCTTCCACATCGGGCTGGCTGCGGATATACACCACGTCCCCATCCCGGATGCGGGCGCCGATCATGCTGTCCCCCTTGCAGCGCAGGGCAAAATCCGCGTGGATGAATTCGGGCACCGGGATCTGATCCTCGATGTTTTCCTGGGCCAGAATGGGCTCGCCGCAGGCAATGGTGCCCAGCAGGGGAATGGGATAGGTGCCGGGCAGGGGCATGCAGCCCGCCGGCAAAGCACTGGGGGCCGATTGCCAGCCCAGCAAATACTCGGGCGAGCAGTCGAACAGCTCCGCCAGGGTCACGGACGTGTTGACGAGCTGCTTGGCCATCTTCTGGTCGATGCCGTACTGCTGGGACAGCCTGACCGTCATCTTCTGGGGGCTCTCCCTGATTTTGATGGACTCGGCCATCTCCCTGATGTGGTAGACCCCGAGGTCGGGCTCGTCGATGTAGCCGTAGTCGGCCTCGAACTCCTTCTTCCTGACGCTGATGGTGACCCCGCGCTCCTCGTCGAAGCGCCTGGTCTCCCTGTCGATTTTCCCGCCGGCCTTGAGGATCTTCGTCTGGCGGACGACCTCGAAGGTCAGGGCCCTCTCGACGTTCTTCAGCCCGGTGACGTTCTTGACCTCGACCCTCTCCTTGCCGACGGAGATGTTGCAGTCGCAGCGGATGCTCCTCTCCCCGTCGCCGGGGATGTCGATGACGCACCTGATGTCCTGGATCAGCTGGCCCAGGAACTCCCTGGCCTCGGCGGGCGTGGAGATGTCGGGCTCGGTGACGATCTCCGCCAGCGGAATCCCGGAGCGGTTGTAGTCCACCAGCGAGGACAGGTCCCCAACCCTCTTGGTCTTCCCGGGGTCCTCCTCCACGTGGATCCTGGTGATCCTGATGGGCTTCTTGCCGTTGAGGTAGTACACGCCGCCCTCCCCGATGGGGTTGTCGTACTGGGTGATCTGGACGCTCTTGGACATGTCGGGGTAGAAGTAGGTCTTCCTGGAGAACCAGGTGACGTCGTTGACCCTGCATCCGAGGAGCTTCGCGAGCATGATCCCGTACTCCAGGACCTTCCTGTTCAGGACTGGCCTGGATCCCGGCATCCCCAGGCAGGTGGGGCACACATGGGTGTTCGGTCCCGGCGCCTCGGTGGTGGGACAGGAGCAGAACATCTTGGATTTCGTCGGCAGCTGCACGTGGATCTCCAATCCTATCTTCATGCGCCCACCTCCGGCTTCTTCATGTCGAACTCCTTCTCCCAGTCCTCTGCCATGGTGAACAGGACGTCCTCGTCCCAGTGGTCCGCCACGAACTGCATGCCGATGGGCATGCCGTCGGACCCGTATCCGCAGGGCACCGACATGTGCGGGGTTCCCGCGATGTTGGCGGGCACGGTGAGGTAGTCGGCCTTGTAGTTGTCCAGGGCGGACATCTTGGAGATGTCGTCGAACCTGGGCGCTGTGAAGGGCATGGTGGGGGCCAGCACGGCGTCGTGGTCCTTCAGGACGCCCTTGTAGTCCTGGATGACGACCTGCCTGATCTCCCTGGCCTTGGAGTAGTACCTGTCGCTGTACCCGGCCATCCTGGTGAACGTCCCGAGGAGGATCCTCCTCTTGGCCTCGTCGCCGAAGTAGCGGGAGCGGACGCCGGAGAAGAACTCGTCGAATTTCTGGGTGTAGTCCCCGTCCTGACGGCCGTACCTCATGCCGACGTACCTGGCGAGGTTGGTGGAGGCCTCGGACGTGGCGAGGACGTAGTACGCGGGCATGGCGTATTTCAGAGAGGGCATGTCCACCATCTCCACGTCGATGCCCATACGTCTGAGCTCGTCGAGGGCGCTGTTGAAGGCGGCCTCGACGTCCTTGGACAGTCCCTCGACGCCCTCCTTGGGGACGGCGACGGACCTCATCTTCCTGCCCTCGTTCCTGAGTTCCGGCTGGACGCAGGATGTGGGGTCCCTCTCGTCCCTGCCGGCTATGACGTTGATGTACTTCCTGAGGTCCCCGGCCTTGGTGGAGAGGACCCCGATTTTGTCCAGGGAGTTGCCGTAGTCGATGAGGCCGTACCTGGACACGCGCCCGTAGGTCGGCGCGATTCCGTAGACCCCGCAGAAGCTGGCGGGGCAGCAGATGGACCCTCCGGTGGAGACCCCGAGCGAGACATGGTCCTCGAAGACGGCTGCGGCGCAGGCGGAGCCTCCGGAGGAGCCTCCGCAGGCCCTCTCCAGGTCGTAGGGGTTCCTGGGGATCTCGAATCCGGAGTTCGTCGAGAAGGTACCGAACCCGAACTCGTCCATGTTGGTCTTTCCGATGAGCTTCCCCCCGGCCTCGCGCATCCTGGCGATGGCTGTGGCGTCGAACGCGGGGAAGTAGCCCTCCAGAATCCTGGACCCGGCGCAGGTCTCCATGTCCTTGGACGTCAGGTTGTCCTTGGCGGAGAACAGGAACTTCGCGTCCCCCGGGTCGGTGTCGGAGGTCTTGGCGTGGAACATGCCGTACTTGGAGTTGACGGACTCCAGGGTCTCGAGTGTGCTCTTCATGCTCATGACAGCCTCGGCCCCCTGACGTACCTCTCGTAGGTGTCCATGTCCCTCAGCAGAAGGTCCGGATCGATCTCCATGCTGGGCTCGTCGTCCCTGAGGACGTCCGCGACCTCCACGGGGTTGATCCCGCGTTCCTCGGATCCCGGCGCCTCGTCCAGGAGTTCGAAGTAGTTGAGGATCTCGCTGAGGTCCCTGCTGTACCTCTCCAGCTCGTCCTCTGTGAGCTTGATGTGCGCCGTACGCGCTACCCTCTCGACGGTTTCTCTGTCCATCTTCAGACCTTCGGGCGGTTATCATGGATGCTTATTATAAGAAATTCGCGGGCGCGCGAGCCCTATGTCGGCAAACCCGCCGATGGCGGAGTTCATTCTGAGAGCAG
This sequence comes from uncultured Methanomassiliicoccales archaeon, assembly GCA_949295765.1. Classification (GTDB taxonomy): domain Archaea; phylum Thermoplasmatota; class Thermoplasmata; order Methanomassiliicoccales; family Methanomethylophilaceae; genus Methanoprimaticola. The sequence goes on from CASFMM010000008.1 coordinate 3,555, forward strand.
GATTATCCCGTAGAACGTCACGGCGTCGTCTCTGAACTCGAAGCTCTCCCCGATGGATGCGAGATAGGACTCCATGTCGATGCCCACGATGGACACCGACGGTAGGAGCATGTCCGGATGTCTGCAGGGCTCCGGATAGGCGCATTCCGGGCACAGGTCGCACCCGCCGTCCGCCAGTCCCCTGCACCGGATCCCGGAGTCGCGGAGTCTCGAGAGAATCACCCTGACCGTCGCCTTCATCTCGTTGTTGAATCCTTCCACGACCTCCTCGTCCAGAGGGTCGCAGGGGAACGTCCTGCTGATCAGGAGCGCCGAGCTGTAGCCCTCGGAGAGCGAGTCCATGTGCTCGTCGAATCCCGGGGGGCAGGCCCAGTTCGTCCCGTACTTCCCGCACAGGTTCTCCTCGCAGAGCTTCACGCATTTTAGAACCGTCGGTCCGTCGTACGCCGGCAGGGCCGTCTCGCGTACGGCGTAGCCGTCCAGACCGCATCCCGAAAGTGCCTGTTTCCAGCGCTCCATGGGAATCCATTTTCAGCTCTGTTTATAAGCCTTATCGGGAGCATATATATTGGACCCAGGCTAACTGCCCGTCCATGGCAGAGGCAACCCCCGAGAAGAAGATCGCCAACGCGATGAAGGCGATGGACGAGGGAGATTTCAAAAAAGCTTACACGGCGTTCAAGAAGCTCGCAGCCGAGATCCCCGACAACGCCGATGTCTGGTACTACAAGGCCGAGTGCGGCAACTACGCATCCGGCATGTTCGGAGCCAAGGTCGACGTCCAGGAGATCATGGACGCCTACAAGAAGGCCATCGAGCTCGACGGCGACCGTGTTGACTACTATCAGTCCTACGGACTGTTCTGCATCTCCGTAAACAAGTACGACGAGGCCGAGAAGGCGTACTGCGAGGCCGCAGAGATGGACGAGTCCATGTCCGCCTCCCTGTACTCCGAGTTCGCGATCGAGTACTACAACAACGTCATGGCCACATACGGCGAGATCATGGAGGACCCCAAGGCCCGTGCCCCCTACGGAAAGAAGGCCCTGGAGTACATGCTCAAGGCCCTGGACATGACCCCCGATGAGGCGAAGTCGCTTCTCTGAGCCTCCGGGAATTCTCAAACCTCTTCCAACCTCTTCTTTTCTGACTGTTCCACATTTCAACATTCGAATAGACATTTGTCTAATTGTGATGTTATACGTAGAATTTTTGTATCGAAATATGACGTAATATAGCGTATATCATGTGTATATCATCAAAATTATAGTCATTCATCATATAGGTTAATATATGATTAGACATTTGTCTAATTTGTCCTGATAACGGGAAACAAATACTCGGAGAGTGACTAAAACTTGAAGATGATTGGTATAGCAGCGATTGGTTTCGTTGCTCTCATGGCGGTCACGGTCTTCGTGATTCCCGAGGTGTCGGCGGCGATCGACGACTCCTCCGTGGACACGATCTCGTCCGTGTTCATCCTGTTCTGCACGCTCCTGGTCTTCATCATGTCGCCGGCCATCGCGCTGTTCTACGGCGGCATGCTGAGGAAGCAGAGCATGACCTCGATCATGGCACAGTGCCTTGGTGTCATGGCCGTGGCCGGATTCATCTGGTGGGCCGTCGGATATTCGCTGGCGCTGACTGGCGACGGCGCTGTTTTCGGAGGCTTCGATGCGCTGTTCGGAAACGGCCTGTCTGTGAGCGAAGGCAACGGCACGATCCCGACATACGAGTACATGATGTTCCAGGGAACCTTCGCCATCATAACGTCCTGCATCGTGTTCGGGGCGACCGCCGAGAGGGTCAGGTACTCCGCGATCCTGGTCTTCATCGCGCTGTGGTCGATCCTGGTCTACGCACCGATGGCCCACATGGTCTGGGGCGGAGGCCTCATCCATGCTCTCGCGGACGTCGGCCTTCCCAACATAGACTTCGCGGGAGGCACGGTTGTGCACATATGCTCCGGTATCTCCGGAGTCGCGGCGGCCATCGCGATCGGTAAGAGAAGCGGCAAGATCTCCAAGGGCAGGACTCACAACGTCCCCCTGATGTTCATCGGATGCTTCCTGCTGTGGGTCGGCTGGTTCGGATTCAACTGCGGGTCCGCAGAGGGGTTCAACGACATCGCCATCCTGACAGGCATCAACACGTTCGTCGCATCCTGCGTGTCAACCATCGTCTGGATCGTCGTCCAGTACCTCCATGTCGGACGCGTGAACGTTACCGGTCTCTGCGCCGGAGTCCTGGCGGGTCTCGTCGGCATCACTCCCGGATGCGGATACGTCGACCCCTGGGCGTCCGTCGTCATAGGGGCCGTGGCGGCGGTCGTCTGTTACTTCGGAATCATCTTCATGCGCAGCAAGTCCGGCGTGGACGACGCCCTGGACGTGATGGGCGTCCACGGGTTCGGCGGAATATGGGGTGCCATATCGGTCGGTATATTCGCGGTCACCACGTACGGCAGCACCGAGTACGGCGGACTGATCGAAGGCGGTGTGAGCCTTCTCGGCGGACAGATCGTATCCGTGCTCATCACTCTGGTGTACTGCTTCGTCGTGTCCTTCGTCATAATGAAGGTCATCGACATCGTGATGAGGAGGATGGGCAGGGGCGCGACCATGACAGAGAGCGAGCAGATGATCGGGGCGGACACCGTGGAGCACGGGGAGCCCTCCTATGTGATGTGAGGTGATCGTTATGAAGCTGGTAATGGCAGTGATTAGGCCCGAACGCCTTCAGTGTGTCAAGGACGCCCTCAGGGACATCGGGATCAACGGGATGACCATAACCCACGTCACCGGACGCGGGGAGCAGATGGGGCTGACGTTCACCACCAGGGTCGGCGAGTTCGTCGTCGACGAGATCGAGAAGGTGAAGGTGGAGTCGGTCGTGGAGGATCAGGATGTCGAGAGGACCGTCGACACCATACGCAGGTTTGCAGAGACCGGCAGTCCTGGGGACGGGAGGATATTCATCATACCGGTGGAGAGGTCGATAAGGATCAGGTCGGGCGACGACTGAGCAACGGACGCTCCTCTTCAAACGCCTTACCGCCGTCCCTCCGTTTTCCTCCGGACGGCGGGACACCAAACCATGAATTTTGAGAAGAGATGGTGCGATTGCCGGGAATCGAACCCGGGTCAGAAGCTTGGGAAGCTCCCGTCCTAACCGCTGGACTACAATCGCGATGCAGACACCAATGTGGTTCTGATATTTAACGAAAGGCGTCGACTTCCATACGTATTTTTATATCACCGTCTTATTCCAGCATTCACGGGCCCGTGGTCTAGGGGTTATGACGTCGCCCTTACAAGGCGAAGGTCGCCGGTTCAAATCCGGCCGGGCCCACCAGTAGTTCTCCGGACTCAGCCTTAGTTTTAAATAAGGTCAAGGTCTCGGGGGGCTAACGGACTCGTGGTCTAGGGGTTATGACGTCGCCTTCACACGGCGGAGGTCGCCGGTTCAAATCCGGCCGGGTCCACCATCTCACACTTCTTCAACACGTTGCTTTCGGGCGGTAACCTCTTAATCCGATTCTCCCGATACATGTGCCATCATGGCAGACTATCCAGATTTGCAGACCACCGACGAGGGCAGGGAGTACGAGAAGATGATCGACCAGGTCCTCGGAGGGGAGAAGAGGGACTTCCCCAGCTACTACGGCGGGATGAAGGTCGCCTCCGGTACGGACTTCATCGTGGCCAGCCCCATCGACGACTCGATCACCTACGGAAGGTTCCAGGAGCCCGAGGAGGGGATCATGGCGGAGGCCGTGGAGGCGGCCAAGAAGGCCTTCGAGACGTGGTCCAAGGTTCCGGTCGCGGAGCGTGCGGCCTACTTCGAGAAGTACCTCGCGCTGCTGAAGGCCAGGAGGATGTACTACGCGGCGATGGTCACCGTCAGCGCAGGAATGGTCCGCGAGGACGCGGTCTCCGAGGTCGACTCCCTGATTGCGGCGGTGGAGGGCATCCTGGAGGACGCCAAGTCGTACAAGGGGAAGCCACTGGGCGTGTGGGCGGTCATCTCCGCACACAACTCCCCGATGGCATCGCCCGTCGCGTACGCCGTCGCGGCCATGGTCGCAGGAAACACCGTGGTCATGAACCCGTCCAAGCACTGTCCGCTCCCGGTCTACTCGTTCTACGAGTCCATCGAGAGGTACGGCCTCCCTGACGGCGTCCTCAACCTAGTCGTCGACAGGAAGGACGAGTCCACCGAGGCCCTCGCCAACGACATGCGTGTGGTGGGGATAGCCGCCAGCGGATCAGGCGACAGGCTGGAGGACCTCATGTTCCTGCAGGTGGATGACGAGCTGAAGTTCATCAACGACATCAAGGGGATGAACCCCGCCATAGTCTACAGGCCGTCTGACATGAAGGTGGCCGCCAGGTCCATCGTCGAGTCCGCGTTCGCCTACAGCGGGCAGCGCCTGTACTCCTGCTCCAAGGTCATCGTCACCATGGACGAGCAGAAGCGCCTCGTGGAGGCCGTGTCGGAGGTCATGAAGGACCTCCGCGTCGGCGATCCCGTGGACGATGTCACTTTCACCGGGCCCATCATAAGCAAGGATGCTGCCAAGCGCTTCTCCTCGCTCTATCAGGAGAACCTGCCGTTCACGATCTCCAAGGCGCCAACCGCCATGGGGCTGTCGGACCTCTACGTCTCCCCGATCGTGGTCTCGGGTCTGGACGACGAGAACGACCTGAGCTACATGGACTCGGGCCTGCCGATCCTCAACATAAAGGTCGTGGAGACCCTGGACGCCGCTTTCGAGGAGATCCAGAACACCGAATGCGGACTGTCCGCGGGAATATTCGCCAAGGACCCGAAGATCATCGCCCGCTTCAAGGAGGAGGTGGACGTGCCCCTGAGGTACGTCAACGGCAGCAGCCGCTCGCTTCCAGCCGCCAACGGCGCGGTGCTCTCCTCGTTCTGCAGGTGAGATCAAACTATCCTGACCTCCTTGGCCGTGCCCTTCATCGACTTGGCCAGGGAGGATATCTCGTTTTTCTTGTATTGGAGGGCGCCCGGCTCCGCCGAGCGTTTTATCATGAGGACCATCGCGCCCTTGATGCGGTCGCCCAGGTCCAGGACGTCCTCCACCGTCATGCGCTGGGGCTCCATGATGACGGTGACCGCGAACCTGCAGTCCCCGTCCCTGGCGATCTTCATGGAGTCGAGCTGGCACTTCTTCGGATACCTGTCGAAGACGAAGGAGACGATGTCGGCGTAACCGGCGCCCACCAGGTCATCCAGGACCGAAGGAACCGATCCGCATGTCTCTATGACGCATTTCGCATGAGGCGGCCTCAGGGAACGAATCAGCCTGTGGATGCCCTCAATCTCCAGAACATCGGCGCCGGTACCGCGGAACAGGATGCCGTCTATGGAGTCCCTGTCCCCCTGGATGGTGTTGGCGACCTCGGCCTCGTTGACGCCCGGGCCGTCATCGGGCGATACATCGACGGATGAGAGGTACAGTCCCGGGAGCGAGACGGTATCGGTCCTCCTGAAGTTCGCGATGTGCATGAACCTGGATTGAACTGCAATGTCTTAACGGCTTAGAAGCAATCCATAAGAGCTTCGAGCAGGTCGCATCCGTCCCCGTCCAGGTCGTCCAGCACGATCAGCGCCCCATGACGCATCACGGAGACGGATGCTATGGACAGGGCGTACTCCCCGGACCATGTGCGGGTCATCACCGGGTGGCTCGCCTGAGGGAGGGAATGTTCAGTCTCGAGTCTCATGAGGTCGGTGTTGATCTCGAGGCAGCCCTTCATGTTCGCGTAGCCGGGACAGAGGACCAGTTCCGAGGCTCCGCAGCTTTCCGCGGCCTCCACGTTGTCCATCAGGGATTCTGTGTCCATGCCCGGCACCGACATCGGGCACGAGGTCACAGTCGACAGAACTGCGGTCTCCCCGACCCTGTCGCCGTCGGTTATGCAGAGGAGCGGCGTGCAACCCGGCACCGAGGCGAGTGCTTCGCGCAGGTTCACGGGGTCCGCGGATTCGAGTATCAGGCCGAGTCCGGTGCAGGATGCGGCGTTTGTCGCCGCAGAGAAGAGGGAGGGGTCCATCGAGTCGTTCCTGACGCAGACGAACCTCAGATGTCCGTGGCCTTCCGCGAGCTCCACGATCCTCGACAGGCGGTCCGATAGCATGTCCCCGTACATGATGTCGGAGACCGACAGCGCGAACGCGCGCTCCTCTGGTGACACGTACTGTCCATCGATGACTATTCCCGCCATGGTATCACAGGTCCGCCAGTTCCTCCCCGTAGACGCGGGCCATGTCCGCCGCTCCAGGCCCCCTCATGATCAGTATGTCCGTTCCAGCCAGCATGGCCGTCAGTGCGGCCTCGGCCTCCCACATGGAGGCGACTCTCGCATCCGGGAAACCCCCGTCCCAGCAGCAGACTGTGCTGCACATGGTGGGGTGTCTCAGCGTAGCATCCTCGGACAGGGCTCTGCGACGTACCTCTTCCGCCAGGGCGATTCTATCCTCCAGGGTTCCGTCGACGGCGAATCCGCCGAGGTCGATTACGATGTTGTCGATGCCTTCGGACTCGAGTGCGGAGCAGCGCCCGGAGATGTCGTCCGCGGTCTCTCCACCGACGGCTACGGCATGGCATCCGGACGGTCCGTCGTACACAGAGTCCCTGCCGATGAGGACCATGGTCGAGTCGCCGATGTCGGACATCCTCGCCAGGGCGTCGGCGTCCGCGATGACCGCGACCGGCAGGCGGGTGCGGTCGCATATCCTGCGGACGATGTCCGCATCATCGGATCTCAGGTCGATGCAGACTCCATCGGCGCCGATCTCCTTCCACATCACCGCCCACTCCACGGGGTCGGTCTGACGGCCGGAGAACATGTCCGCCGCCAATTCTGGATATGTGTTCAGATCGTCGGTCACCTGACCGAACACCAGGGGCCTCCGCCTCCTGGCGCCGTCCAGGTCCAGGAACGGGAGGCTCTGCGCCCCTCCGGCAACGTAGTCGCCGCGTCCGAGGTAGAGCTCCTTCAGAGGGGCGCACGGCCGGCGGGACGTCTTGGGCAGCCTCATGTCAGCTCAGCTCGGTGAGCTCCTTGACCAGGAAGATCCCGTTGAGCTTGTCCATCGACGCGGGGAGCGTGTCGCAGATCTCGCGGAAAGACTTGTCGCTCTTGCATATGTCCATGACCAGCTCGAGATACATGGTCTCGTAGCAGATCTTGACCTTGCTGAACACGGAGATCAGGTTGACGTTCCAGTCGGCGATCACCGTGAGGGCCTGGGTGATGCTGCCGGGGCAGTCGGGGATCTCCATGCCCACCTTGACCAGGCGGGTCTGCTCCTTGAAGAATGTGATGGAGAGGATCCATGAATCGGCATCCATGGTGATGAGGACGTTCTTGCCGTCGATGTCGGGGAGGATGTCCCCGTACTGGTCGGCCACGTCGAAGCATCCGTTCTTGATGCTGGAGGGGTATCCGCGGCGGAGCTCCTCCTTGCCACCGGACATGTTGCCCTTGAACAGCCTGCCGATCTCGGCGGGCTTGAAGTCGATCCTCTTGATCTTGGAGACGCTGGGGTCGTTCTTCGCCTTGAGGGACTCGAACTCGTCCCTGAGGATGTCCACCTCTCCGGCGAAGTTCATGTCGGCCATGAGCTTCCACACGATGACGGTGTCGGAGATGCCGTTAAGGGACGCGGAGTTCAGGATGTTGATCTCCTTGGACGCGAGGAAGTTGGCCGCCTGGGCGCTGGATCCCGGGACGTCGTCCAGGTACATCGTGATGTGCGTGAGCGTGCGGTAGTTCTCCTGCGGGAAGACCGAGAGGATGATCTCATAGTCCTTGGGACCCTCCGCGGGGTGCTTGAAGATGGTGCTGTACACGTAGCCCCCGTCGACGAGACCCATCGTGTCGGACATCCAGCTGTCCACCTTGATCGAAGAACCGTTGACTTTCGCAAACTCCCAAATCTTCATTTGAGCCCTCTGCTGAGTCGAATGTCCAGCAACTCATAAAGATTTGCCGTCGAACAGGTTCTTCGGGGACACGAGAGGCTGGGTCCAGCCCGGATCCTCCTCGAGCCTCTCCAGGTCCAGTGCCAGGTTGCGGAGGCTCCCGCCGTTCCCCGGGTCGGAGGCGATCCTGCGGACGGTGTCCGACGCGCCCTCTGCGCGCTGCTCGATGCCGGACATGCGGAGGGCCTCGTCCATGAGGTCCGCTGCCTCGTTCAGCAGCCTCTCCGCCTCGCGGAGCTTCTCCGCCCTCTCGCGCCTGTCCGTGTCAGACCCTCCTCTCGATGACGTACCTCGCCGGTTTCGAGGCGTTGCCCTTGGCGGAGTATCCGCAGACCTTGCATCTGCGCATCAGCTCGACGGTCTTCCCGTCCAGGGTCCTGTTCCTGACGGACAGCAGCATCGAACCGCACACGGGGCACCATTTGCCCGCGGGCTTCCCTCTGTCCGCGTACTTTATCTCCAGCTTGAAGAGCTGTCTGGAGATCCCTATCCTGCGGATCCTCTCCGGCCCTATGCGGTAGTCCGTGTCCAGGCACAGCAGCTCCGCGGAGACTGCGTCGCAGAGCGCCCTCTGCGAGCGCATGTGCGGGGTGCGGACCAGGACGTTCTCGATCGCCTTGGCGACCTCGTCCTCCGAGGGGATCCTGTAGGGCATCGTCTGGGTCATCGGGATGTACGTATTTATGGGGAACCCAATCCATTAAAACGGATTCATCATACCGACGTCATCCGCGGGAGTGGCCGAGCTGGCCAAAGGCGCGGGACTTAAGATCCCGTCCTTAGTGGTTCAAGGGTTCGAATCCCTTCTCCCGCACCATTACGGTAAGGGTTCTATTGGTACAATTGTACGATTTTGAGCGTGAACTATTTAAATATCTGATGAAAATCCGACAAGTATGTCCGAGAAATCCGACGAGTTCAAGGTCCAGCTTCTCGAGACTTTCGCTTCCCTCATAACGGCGGCGTTCGGTCTCGTTGCGGCTCTGGCCTGGAACGACACCATCAAGGCCGCCATCAAGGAGGTATTCGGAACCGAGGACGATCTGGTCGGTATGTTCGTCTACGCAGTCGTAGTGACGGTCATCGCAGTCATCATGACCCTGCTGATCTCCAGGTCCCTGTCCAAGGCGAAGAAGGCTCTCCACCTCATGAAAGATGAGGACAAGGAGTGAGCCTCAGGATTCCTCCGATTCGTCGCACTTCTGTGCCACGACCGGTTGTGGATCCTTAAACTTCTTCCTCATTTTCCTCATTTTCTTGTCACCCTCGCGGTTCTTGACGTATCCCAGGAGGGTCGTACCGGTTAACTCCTCTGTCCTGGGTCCGGAGCGTACGAAGAATATCTCGGTTTTCCCGTCCTTGTAGAACACCGGCAGGGGGCAAGGGTCGCACTTCACCCTTATGACGACCTTGTCGTCGAAGTCGACCAGGTTGAACGAGATGTAGGGCAGGAAGCTGTTGCCGATCTTGCTGGAGATGAGGTTGGTGAGGTGGAGCCCCATCTTGTCCTTGTTCTCGAAGCTGTGCAGGTCGGCGCCGATGACCTCCCCGTCATCGTCCACACCGATGAGGAGGTTCCCTCCGTCGGTGTTGAGGAACGCGACTATCGTCTTCAGGACGGCCTTCTCCATCCTTTTGTCGGTCTCCCCGGTCTCCAGGTTCGTGCGGAGTGTGGACTTGAACTCCAGCCTCTCGGACTCGCCGTCCCTGATGAGCCTCAGGATGTCCTCCCTCTGCCTGTTCTCCAGACCGAGGGCCTCCGAGTTCTCCTCGAGGAACGACCCGAGGGTGTACTTGAAAAGGTTGTGCCTGTCGTCCTCATAGTACAGGATGCAGACCACCGCGGCCCCGAGGATCACCATGAGCATCTCGTCCATGAGCATGGCGAGGTCTATGCCCTCGATCTCCGTCCAGAACGATGCCGCGTAGTACTGGATCATCCTCATGACGATGTACGTCGCAATCGCGATGGACATCATGAAGAAGATGACCATCACGGGGTTCTCGTTGCGCACCCCGGGCATGGACCTCAGGAGCATGTACACCATGATGAGCCCCAGGAGGCCGAAGTTCACGCCCACCAGGAAGTTGACAACGAGCATGACGGCGGTGCCGTCGGTGAGGAGCCTGCCTATCACGGAGATGTAGAACGTGATGCACATCATCATGATGAGGACAGGGGGGATGTGGACGCTGCGCCTGTCGGTGAACATCGTCATCGCCAGTATGACTATGATAGGCAGGATCAGGACGAGGTCGCGGGTCTCGTTCATCAGGAACGACGCCACCGCGATGACGAGCGTCACCACGAGCATCCCTACGTAGAGGCCCTTGGCGAATCCCTTCAGGCGCTTGTTCGACAGGTCCGTGTCACCGAAATCCATGGATGACCGAAGACGGCACATCATAATTATCTTCGCACGCACGGATTCTCGCGCACGCGATTACTATAAATACCGTCTCTCGATTCGACGCTCAACGGAGTAATATTCTTGCCAGGTGAAGTGAAGAAGAACAAGGTCGTCGTGAACCATCCGGCCCCGTCCGGCCAGTACGGCGACAAAGGTGCCAGGAAGAACAAGCAGCAGAGGACCAAGGAGTCCACCAAGAGACAGGCGATGCTGAACACGCACAGGATCAACCCGTTCAAGTACGACATGAACGAGATCCTCGAGGCATCCGCGATGGATCCCTCCAAGGCCTCGTCGTTCCTGGCCTCCGTCATCGCCAAGGCATCTCGTGTCTCCACCAAGGACGCCAAGGACTTCGTCAAGACATTCCTGGAAGCCGGTGACCTGACCAAGGACGAGTTCGACAAGATCTGCAAGCTCCTTGACAGGTACAGCCGCTGGCGCTGAGGCGACACCATGAGATCCGCCGAACTCAGGGACGGCAGGGTGTTCGTCCTGCGTCTGGAGGAAGGCGAGGTTCTTCACGAGGCAATAGAATCATTCTGCAGGGAACACGGCGTCATGAACGCCACGGTCACGGCCGTGGGCGGCGTGGATGCCGGCTCCCGTTACGTTTCGGGACCGACGATGCCCATAGAGGGCAGGATCGATCCCATCGTCTGCACCGTGGACGCTCCGAGCGAGCTCACGGGTACAGGCACGGTCTTCCCGGACGAGGATGGCAATCCCGTCATGCACATGCACGGGTCCATCGGGAGGGAAGGACGTTCATCCACCGGATGCTTCCGCGTGGGCATGGTCGTCTGGCTCGTCATGGAGGTGGTCATCCGCGAGATGGTCGGAACAGGTCCTGTCAGGGAGGTCTCCGACCCGAGGATAGACGCCAAGCTTCTGGAGATACGCTGATGGCATCCGAGGAGATCCTTCACAAGACGCTGCGCAACGCCGACGGGAAGCCCTTCGCCAAGTACAAGGGAATCACCAACTTCTTCACGACCGAGGCCTTCGAGCTGCTGGTCGACGAGGTCCAGAACGACAGGGCGGGGCATTCCCGCATGAGGGTCAGGGTGCCGATGTGGCGCGCTGGGTTCCCGGAGGACACATGGTCCACGCCGGTGAGGAAGGTCGCTCTGGCCGACCTCATCGCCAGGCGCTTCTGGGAGAGCGCCCGCACCTACGCGCGCTCCCCGATACCGAAGACTGACGGGGGCATCGTGTACATCCCGCGTCCGGGGCAGGAGATCCTCGAGAGGGGCAGCATCACGGTCACCGAGCACTACGTCGAGGCGTCGTTCACGGCTGACCTGCCGTCGTCCGGAGGGAAGGTCAACGCCCTCGCCGCCGAGGAGCTTATATTCGGCAGGATAGGAAGGATCGTTGCCGAGTCCCTCATGTACAGGGCGTACAAGCCCGCGAAGCTCTACAACCACATCCACACGGCGGACAACGCCGAGTTCATCAGGTCCATGCTTCCGGAGATGGGTCTGGTGGCCTTCGTCGCGGCGGGTTCGGTGCTCCCCAGGAGGGACGACGACCTCGCTCCTATGACCGACGCGGTTCCGTTCGACTGCGACGGATGCATGAAGGTCACGATGGCCGTACCCCATGGCGACCCGATCGTCGGGCTCGGGATCAAGAGCGGCTTCACGGTGATCGCAGGATGCAGTCGCGCCGGGAAGTCCGTTCTGCTGGACGCGATCATGGCGGGGGTCCACAACCACATCCCCGGAGACGGAAGGGAGTACGTCGTGACCGTCTCCGATGCGGCGTACATAATGTCCGAGGCGGGCCGTCCCGCAGATGCGGTGGACGTATCCTCGTTCCTCCCCGGAGAGGAGAACACGAAGGTAGAGTCCCCGTCAGTCCCCTCCCCGATGTCGGAGCTGGTGGCGGTTTCGGAGGCTGTCGAGATGGGCAGCAGACTCATCCTCATCGACGAGGAGTACTCCAATCCATGCATCATCAGAAGGGGTTTCCTCGCAGAGGACGACGAACTGGTCCCGATATCGGAGCTGGGAAGGTCCATGGGGAAGGAGGGGGTGTCCGTGATCATGGTCACCGGTGACAGGTCCGCGGCGGAGCTTGCCGACCGCGTCTTCAGGATGGACGGATACAACGTGTCGGTGGCTTCTGTCGAGACGAAACCGTCCGACCGTGTGTACACGAGACCCAATGCAAGGTATCCCGTCTCCAAGAACATCGTGTTCGAGAAGGGTCGCAAGGAGGTCAGCACCTCGGCCCAGGGAGTCAGGACGGTGGAGATCGGGGAGTACAAGGTCAACGTCCCCGTCTCGGGTCTGTTCGACACAGCGCAGACGCGCGCGGTCGCCGACGCGATAGTTGTTGCCAAGGACCTGATGGACGGTTCGAGGTCCATGAGCGAGGTCTGCAGGATGGCGGTGGACGCTGTGATGGCTTACGATCCGGAGAACGGCGGTTCGATGCACAGGGCCCGTCCCAGACCTATGGACCTGGCGGCGGTGTTGAACAGGCATCCTCAGATGCTCTGCATCCAGAAAAGGTGACGTCCCGGCCGGTGTGCGACCGGGACGGACAGAATCATCTCCTGTTGTTCCCGTAGGAGTCCTGCCACTTGTTGAATACCTTGTCCGCGTAAGCGGACATGTGGACCTGGTCCTCCTTGTTGTCGGGAACGATGAATCCCTTGATGGGGTACTCGGAGTCGCAGTAGGGGCATCTCACGTACGGGCAGTTCTGGTTCGCCTTCGGGCAGGCCTTGCAGGCGACGGCCCTGGACTGGAAGAGGCTGAACTCGTGTCCGCAGTTGGGGCAGAGGAATCTCCTGGCAGCGATCTTCAGGTCCTTGTGGATCCCGGCGGCCCTCTCCTCGGGGGTCAGCCACATGGGGGCCCTGGGGGACAGGGGCGTATTGTATGACGGCCTCTCGTCGTAATCGTAGCTCATGTCAGATCCCCTTCGCAGCCTTGACGACGGCCCTGAGCTTGCTCATGTCGTCGCACTGCTCGATCAGGGTGCCGGTGACGATTATGTCGGCACCTGCCTTCCTGGCGGCCTCTGCGGCCTCGGGGGATCTTATGCCTCCGCCGACGACCAGGGGTATGGATATGGACTTCTTGACGGCGGAGATCATCTCGGGGGGCACGGGCTGTCCGGCTCCGGAACCTGCCTCCAGATAGGCCAGGTCCATGCCGAACATCTCGCAGGCGGTGGCGTACGCCACGGCACCTTTTATGTCGTCGCGTTTGACGAGGGCGGCCTTGCCGACCTCTCCGACCTTCATGCCGGGCTCCACGACGATGTAACCCATGGGAATGGTCTCGATGCCGAGTTTTTTGATGTAGGGGGCCGCCTGCACCTGCGCCCTGTTGACCCATCCGAGGTCCGTGCTGTTCATGAGGCTCATGAAGAGCAGCGCGTCGATGTCGGCCGATATGGCCTCCCCGTTCCCAGGGAACAGGATGGCCGGCAGGCCGGAGGCCTCCTTGATGGCCCTCGCCGTTTCTGAAAGGTTCTGTGTGGTGACGCCGGTGGATCCTCCGATGAAAATGGCATCGGTCCCAGCCTCCTTCATGTGCCTGGCCATCTCGCCTGCTTTGGACGCGGGCTGTTTGTCAGGGTCAAGAAGGGCGACATGGAGGGTTCCTTCGGACATCCTGTCGAGGAGGTACTGTTTTACCGTCATTCCGATCACACCGAATTCGGGCGTCCGGAAGCATCGTACGCTTTCAGGCGACGCCCATTGAGAGTCTGAGAAGGCTCCACGGACACTATGTTGGAACACTATAAAAGGATGCGCGCGCGGGAACGATACGATTCCCGGGATGGGACGTGCTCTCGCCAAACTAATAAACGTTGCATGATTCCACCAGACGATGGACTTCTACCTGATGACCGATGCGGAGGAGGCGAGGCCGACCCAGAACTGGGAGGATGTAGGCCGCGCCCTGGCCGGTGTCACGTCAGGGGAGACGGAGTTCGTGGTACTGTCCAAAGGCGAGTTCGGCGACGACTACATCCAGACGTCCCTGTGGAACTCGGGAGTCATCCTGCGCCCCAGCTATGTGACGGAGATCAGCATATCCACGGACAGTGGGGCACGGCATTACAGGATGAAGACCAAGGACTTCAACACCATCTACAGCGCGTTCCGTGCGTATTTCGACGGATGGGACCCCGTCGTGACGAAGTGGGACGACGTGACCGACGAGTTCGAGGACTGATCAGTTCCTGAACACGTGGTAGTGTCTGGACAGGGAGCCATGCACCTTCTGCAGGTAGATGTTCTCCAGCGTCATCGCGGGGAACTCCACGGGATGCGGGAGGACGACGCCCGCCCTGGCCCCTTTCTTCATTGATTTCGGGATGGACTCCCCTGCCCTGGCGTAGATGTGGTCTATGTTCTCCCCGCCGGTCTTGGTGGACCTCCCGTACGGGGGATCGGTGCAGATCGCGTCCATCTCGGGGAACCTCTCCCCGATCTCGCCGATGTCCAGGGTGTCGAAGTCGGCGAGCTCCAGGCCGTAGAAGTCCATGTTCTCCTGGCAACCGATGACCATCTCCTCGTCGAAATCTGATGCTACCGCCCTCATACCCATCTCGGCGGCCTCGATGACGATCCCGCCTGTTCCGCAGAACGGGTCCAGGACCGTGCCGCCCCTCCTGACCCCGGTGAGGTTGATGAGGGCCCTGGCGTACTTCGGATGCAGGGATATGGGCGAGAAGAACGGCCTCTCCCCGACCTTCCTCTTCTCCAGCAGGTCCGTGTCCGTCACGTGCTGTTCGATGTACAGGTGAACGGCATCGCACATCTGCATCCTAACCACGACGTCGGGTTCGCGGAGGTTCACGTCGTTGTGCTTCGACAGGATGCCGCCGATCCTCCTGATGAGTCCCTGGGAGTCGACGTCCTTCATCATCCCCTCGAACCTCTTCGCACGGACGGCGAAGCTCCCCTGAGGGAGGACGACGCTCTCGAGACCCGTGACATCGTCAGGGGTGTACTCCCCTAGGTAGAGCCCCATGCTGTGGGTCAGAGCTATGCGGTCCGCCACGCCCTGGAAGAACCTCTCGTCGAAGGATGCGACCATGTATCCCGGTCCGGTCTTCAGGACCTCGAAGGAGTCTGTCTCGGCCTCGAGGCATCTGACGGCTTCCGCCAGGGGCATGTCCTTGGACTCCCCTGAGAGCTCGAAGAAGTATTGGGGGCTCATGCCCCCGGGTTAGGTTTCAGTCCTTTATTCCATCTTCGGTGACCATGAAGACGGCCTCTCCCTCCGGCAGGTTGGGCGAGTCGATCAGCCTGGCGATCCTCTTGCCCGCCTTGCCCTTCCTGAGGTAGATACGGAACGTGGCCGTGTGTCCCACGATGTGTCCTCCGATGGGCCTGGTGGGGTCCCCGAAGAACGCGTCGGGCTTGGCGGCGACCTGGTTGGTGACCGCGATGACCGCGTTGTTGACGGTGGCGAAGTTCAGCAGGTCGTGCATGTGGCGGTTGAGGATCTGCTGCCTCTCCGCCAGCGCGCCCCTTCCGACGTACTCCGCCCTGAAGTGCGATGTCAGCGAGTCCACAATCAGGAGCCTGACCTTGGTGGACTGTGCCAGCTCCATGGCCTTGTCGACCAGCAGCACCTGGTGCTGGGAGTTGAACGCCCTCGCCACGTGGATCCTCCTCAGGGTCTCGTCCGGGTCCACGCCCAGGTAGGTCGCCATCTGGATGATCCTCTCGGGTCTGAACGTGTTCTCTGTGTCTATGATGATGACATCCGAGTCCAGCCCGCCCCTCTCCTCGGGGAGCGTGGCGTTGACCGCGAGCTGGAAGCAGACCTGTGTCTTGCAGCTTCCGAACTCTCCGAAGAACTCCACGATGGACTGGCTCTCCAGTCCTCCCGCGAGGAGCTCGTCGAACGCCTTGGATCCGGTCGTGAGCTTAGTCACGGCCTTGCGTCTCTCTAGGATGTCCTCTCCTGTCTCGAAACCGCCAATGTCAGCGCAAAGCTTGGCACCCTCGATGATGTCCGATGCTTTCTTCTCCCCGATCTCGCACGTCTCTGCGAGCTCCTTGGGAGAAGCCACT
The DNA here is from genome assembly GCA_949295765.1 of uncultured Methanomassiliicoccales archaeon. Lineage (GTDB taxonomy): Archaea > Thermoplasmatota > Thermoplasmata > Methanomassiliicoccales > Methanomethylophilaceae > Methanoprimaticola. Next base: position 20,038 of record CASFMM010000008.1, read on the forward strand.
GCAATGGCCATCAGCTCGTTGTATCCTGCTTCACGGAGTTTCTCTGCTATGGCTGGTCCTACTCCTGGTATGTCTTCAAGGGTTTTGGTGACCATTGGGATTTCCTCCATCTCAACCATTGCCGAGGGGGTATTTAACCGAAATCGGGGGGTCACCGAAAACGCCGAATATCTATTAACACAGGTTAAATCGAACGGTTCCGAATCATGTGTGAACGTGCATGCACGGTGCGGGTTTCAAATAGAAGGGGAAGGGGGCCGTCACGTGTGACGGCCTTTGATGGTTCAGGCGTCCTCGGGGTCGTCCTCGGGCTTCAGCACCTTCCAGACGATTCCGGCGATGATGGCACCGATGACGGGTGCGAGGATGAAGACCCAGACCTGCTCGATGGCGAGGGAGCTTCCCTCCGCGAGCATCATCAGGGCGGGTCCGAAGGACCTGGCGGGGTTGACGGATGTTCCCGTGAGCCCGATGGCCATGAGGTGGACCAGCACGAGGGTCAGACCGATGACGATCCCGGCCTGTGCGGACGTGGCCTTGGTGGATGTGACTCCGAGCGCGGCGAGGACGAAGATGAAGGTCATCAGGACCTCGACGAGCAGCGCTCCAGCGACAGATATGTCATGTGCTGAAGCCTCCCCGTATCCGTTCTGTCCGAGGCTGGTGATGGCTCCCCAGTCCCCGACCTGGGTCAGGATGGCCCAGAGCAGTGCGGCTCCGATGATGGCGCCGATGAACTGGAACACGATGTATCCGACGGCGTCCTTGGTTCCGATCCTCTTGTCGATGAGCATTCCGATGGTGATCGCGGGGTTGATGTGGCATCCGGACACGCGTCCGATGCAGTAGGCCATCGCGACCACGGACAGGCCGAAGGCGAGTGCGGTGCCGACGACTTCGGCGGGGGTGCTGCAGCCGACGACGACCGCGACACCGCATCCGACGAGAGTGAGCACCATGGTGCCGATCAGCTCTGCCAGGTATTTCTTGACAGACATGTTCTCCATGAGAAACACTTCCTGAGTGCTCTCAAAATCAATCGGTATATAGAAGGGACGGAGGACGTGTGTGCAGTCTAAACGTACGTTAAATATGATGGGAAGTTGCCGTCCCCGGGGGGACGGCTGTTTGATCATTCGTAGGAGCCGCGCTCCATCCTCTCGAGCGCGATCTTTATGCGCTCGACGGGCTCGGTGACGGTCATCCTGATGTATCCGTCGGCGCTCTCGCCGAATCCGGACCCGGGTGTGACGATGACTCCGATGTCGATCATCTTCTGGGTGAACTCCGCGGAGGACATGCCGCAGTCGAACCAGACGTAGAACGTGCCCTTGGGCATGACCACGTCGTATCCGAGCTTCCTGAGTCCCTCGACGAGGACCTTCCTCCTCTCGGCGTAGATCGCCATGTTGTCGGCGATGACCTCGGGGATCTTGCCGTCGTCCCCGTAGAGCTCCAGGGCCCTGATCCCCGCCTTCTGGATGAAGATGGGTGCGCCGGAGTCGGTCTGGCCCTTGCACTTGGTCAGGCCGGCGATGAGGTCGGGGTGTCCCACGGCGTATCCGAGCCTGAACCCGGTCATGTTGAACGTCTTGGAGAACGAGCCGAACTCGATGGCGTCGGGGCCGACCTGGAGGATGGACGGGGCCTGGTAGCCGTCGTAGCACATCTCGGAGTAGGCGGCGTCGTAGCACAGGATCGTGTTGTTCTCCTGGCACCAGTCGTAGACCTTCTTCAGGTAGTCCAGGTCGCATGTCGCGCCGGTGGGGTTGTTCGGGTAGTTGATGTACAGCATCCTGGCGCCCTTGGGGCACTCGTCCACGTCGAGGAGCCAGTTCTTCTCGGCCCTGAGGGGGACCTTGACGCACTTGGCCTCGTTGAAGATGGTGGCGGCGCCGGAGTACACGGGGTATCCCGGGGAGGGGGCGACGATGGTCTCGCCGGCGTTGACGAACGCCTGGGCGATGTTGAAGATGCCCTCCTTGGAACCGATGGTGATGCACACCTGGGTGTCGGGGTCGATGTCCAGACCGAACCTCTTCTTGTACCAGGCCGCGACGGCCCTCCTGAGGTCCTTCTCCCCCTGCGAGGAGGAGTACTTCTGGTTCTCGTTGACTCCGGCCTGCTTGCACAGCTCCCCGACGATGCAGTCGGGCGTGGGGAGGTCGGGGTCCCCGATTCCGAAGTCGATCATGTCCCAGCCGGCGGCCCTCTTCTCGGCGGAGAGCTTCTCCAGCCTGACGAAGAGGTACGGGGGGATCTGTTTCAGTCTGTCTGCCTGTTCGAAAGTTGTCATCATATCGCCTCTGTCTCGCCCTCGAAGACCAGCTCTGCCGGTCCCTCCATGAGGACGTATCCGAGATCCTTGTCCACTGTAATCTTCAGCCATCCGCCCGGAAGGTGGACGTCCACCGGCACGCCGAACGGGACCAGCCCGTTGAGGGCCGCCGCCGTGGTGCTGGCGCACGCCCCCGTCCCGCAGGCGAGGGTCCATGCAGCTCCCCTCTCGTAAACGCGTATGTATATCTTTCCGTCCTCGACCCTGCAGAACTCCACGTTGGTCTTGCGGGGGAAGAACGGATGGCATTCCAGCACGGGCCCCAGCCTGTCCACGGTCTCGTCGTCCATCTCGGTGAACGTGATGAAGTGGGGGTTGCCCATCGACACGGCGTTCGCCCTGAAGCTGACGCCGTCGGCCTCGAAGGGCTGGTCTATGAACCTGCCGTCGTGGTCCACCGGGACGGTCCTGCCGTCCAGGATGGGCGCGCCCATGTTGATCCTGACGGTCCTGACCTCGCCGTCCTCCACCGACACCGTGGCCTCCAGGTCGCCGGCCAGGGTGTGGATGGAGAAGACCTCCGAGTCCACGAGGCCCTTGTCGTAGGCGTACTTGGCGACGCACCTGATCCCGTTGCCGCACATCTCCGCCTCGGATCCGTCGGCGTTGATGATGCGCATGGTTATGTCGGTGCCCTCGCCGGGCATGACGTACAGGACGCCGTCCGCCCCGATGCCGAAGTGGCGGTCGCACATGGCCTCGCACCATCCGGGGTCGATGACGACCCCTCCCTTCGTCCCGTCTATCAGGATGAAGTCGTTGCCCAGGCCGTGGTACTTCCAGAACCTCATCTCAGGAGCCTCTCGGGGATGATCTGGTGCCTCCACTGCTCCTCCTCGGTCTCGGCCTCGCGGATGAGCTCCGCCTTGCCGTCGTTCACGAGGACCTCGGCGCACAGGGGACGCGAGTTGTAGTTGCTGGACATGGAGAACCCGTAGGCTCCGGCGTTGTACACCGCGACGATGTCGCCCTCGCGGGGGTCGGGGAGGACCCTGTCGTGCGCCAGGTAGTCCCCGGACTCGCAGATGGGTCCGACCACGTCGTACTTGTCGGTGCACGCCCTGCCGAACTTGTTGGCGAGCGCGACGTAGTGGTAGGAGTCGTACATGGCGGGCCTGATCAGGGTGTTGAACCCTGCGTCGCATCCGACGTACTTCTTGGTGCCGGCGTCCTTGACGTCGTTCACCCTGGTGAGCAGGACGGTGGTGTCGCAGACGATGTACCTGCCCGGCTCCAGGATGAGGGTCTTGATGTCGGTCTCCTCCTGGATCATGTCGGTGATGTTCATGGCGAGCTCGCCGACCTCCATCTCCTCCTCCTGGGGCTTGTAGGGGACGCCGATGCCCCCTCCCATGTCGATGAACTCCAGGTCGATGCCGATGGCCTTGATCTCGTTGACCAGCTCGATTAGGACCTCCATCATGTCCATGAAGGGTTCGACGACCTGTCCTCCCGAGCCGATGTGGGCGTGTATTCCCTTGATGTTGAACCCCAGGTCCTTCGCCCTGGCGTAGGTGTTGATGACCTCGTCCAGCGGGATGCCGAACTTGGCTCCCTTGGACCCGGTGATGACCTTGGCGCTGTGGCCGGAGCCCACTCCGGGGGTCACCCTGAAGGACACGTCGCTCCCGGGGGCGATGTCGGCCAGCCTCTCCATCTCGGAGACGGAGTCCAGGTTGATCATCACGCCCAGGTCCGACACTGCCTTGAGCTCCGCGTCGCTGACGTTGACCCCGGTGTACATGATCCTGTCGGGCGTGTACCCGACCTTGAGGCAGCTCTTGACCTCGCCGATGGACACGGCGTCGATCCCGGAGCCCTCCTGTTCGAGGACCTTCAGTATCGCCAGGTTGGTGTTGGCCTTGCAGGCGTAGTGGATCTTGGTGTCCATGTACCTGGAGAACGCCCCGTAGATGCGCCTGTAGTTGTCCCTCAGCCTCTGCTCGTCTGTGACGTACACGGGGGTGCCGAACTCCTCGGCGATCTCGACGGCGGATTTGCCGCCGATCATCATGACCCCGTCCTTTCCCTCGAATTCCCTCATCATTCAATCACACCGATGTACTTGTCATGGAGGATCTTCACAACCTCGACGACCTTGTTCATGGGCACGACGAAGTTCAGAGATACGTCGGACGCCCCCTCCGAGATCATCTCGACGTTTGCCTCCGCCTCCTTGACGGCGGAGAAGATGTCGCCGGACACCCCGCACTTGTCCAGGAGGTTGTCCCCGACCGCGCAGATGAGCGCCACGTTGTTCTTGACGTCAATCCTCTCGATGTCGCCCCCGCTCAGGCCGTTCAGCTGCCTGAGGGTCATCTTCACGTCGTTGTTGTGGACGAGGAAGGCGACGGTGGACAGGGACGTGGATATGGAGTAGATTATGACGTTGATCTCCGCGATCTTCTCGATGATCCTGGCGACCATCGCGGGCCTGTAGGCGATCTCCGCGGAGCTGATGGTGATGATGGACAGGTCGGTCTTGGCGGCCACGCTCCTCAGGAGCTCGTTCTTGGATTTCCTGAGGTGGTGGATAAGGGTCCCGGGCTCGTCCGGCCTGAACGAGTTCTTCACCTTGAGCGGGATGTGCTTGAGCCTCACGGGCTCGATGGTCCTGGGGTGGAGGACCTTGGCGCCGAAGTAAGCCAGCTCCGCCGCCTCGCCGAAGTTCATCTCGTCGATCTTGACGGCGTCGGGGATGATCCTGGGGTCCGCGGACATGAACCCGTCCACGTCGGTCCAGATCTCCAGCATGTCGGCGTCGATGGCGTTGGCAACGACAGCCGCGGAGTAGTCCGATCCCCCTCTTCCGAACGTCAGGGGCTTCTTCTGGGCGTTGACGCCGTAGAACCCGGTGATGATGGGGATGACGCCCATGGAGAGGAGGGGCTTGACCTTCATCGTCATGCCCGTCGCGGTGTTGAGGAGGTCGGCGGACCCGGACAGAGGCTGGCCGACGGCCACGATGCCGGCGTCCTCGGAGGTCAGCGCCACGGACCTGTGGCCCATGGACCTGAGCACGTACGCCAGCAGGAGTGAGGAGAACCTCTCGCCCTGGGAGACGACGGCGTCCCCGTAGAACGGGTCGTCCCTGTCGGCGTCGATGGCGGCCCTCAGGCCGGTCATCCTCGCCTCGAACTCTGTCCTGAACTCCTCCAGGGTCTCGCCCTCGAAGAGCTGGGCGGCGGTGGACAGGTGCTTCTCGGCGAACTGGTCCAGGATCCCGTCGAGGTCTGTCATCGGATTGTCCACCACGCTGACCAGGAAGTTCGTTATCCCCGACATCGCGGACACGACGACGACCTTCTCGCCCTCCTTGTTGGCGACTATGTTCGCTACCCTCTTGAGTGCCTCGGCGGAGCCCACGCTGGTCCCGCCGAACTTCATTACCGTGATCATGATGCAATCTCCTCGTGCTCGAACGAATTGTATATGCGGTGCCCGGCGCTCATGCTATCCCGAGGTCCTTGAGGATGGGGTCCAGGATGGCCCTGCCGCCGTCGGAGAGCGGGGTGAGGGGGAGCCTCGGACAGCCGTTGCCGTATCCCATGATGCCCATGACGTACTTGATGGGGATGGGGTTGGACTCGCAGAAGAGCGCTCCGAACAAGGGGAGCAGCTTGTTGTGGATGGACTTGGCGATCTCGAACTCGTCGGACTGCGCGTTGCGGACCATCTCGGAGACCAGTCCCGGGCAGCAGTTGGATGTGACTGAGATGACCCCGTCGGCGCCCATGCTCATCAGAGCCAGGGTGATGCTGTCGTCCCCGGAGAGGACTTCGAATCCCTCCGGCCTCCTGGCGATGATGTTCTGGATCTGGGACATGTTGCCGCTGGCCTCCTTGACCCCGACGATGCCGTCGAGCTCCGCCAGTCTCAGCATGGTGTCCACGGTGATGTTGGATCCGGTCCTCCCGGGGATGTTGTAGACGATGATGGGGATGTCTATCGCGGCCTCGATGGCCTTGTAGTGCTGGTAGATTCCCTCCTGGGTGGGCTTCACGTAGTAGGGGGAGATGGACAGGATGCCGTCGGCCCCGAGGTCCTCTGCGCATCTGCTCAGGCCCACGGCCTCCTCGGTGCAGTTGCTGCCCGCCCCGGCCAGGACCTTGGCCTTCTTCGCCTCGTCTCTCACTATGCTGATGACCTTGAGGTGCTCCTCGTGGCTCAGCATCGCCGACTCCCCTGTGGAGCCGCAGGGGACAAGGGTGTTCACACCGTTGTCCTCCTGGAAGTTGACCAGCCTCCTGAGGGATTCCTCGTCTATCTTCCCGTCCTTGGTGAACGGGGTGATCAGTGCCGTTCCTGTGCCTGCGAACATGTCATGCCTCCCCGAAATGCTCCTTGAGGATCAGGCGGGTCCTTGTGCTGAGGATGTTGTCGTAGCGCCTTACCCTCTCTATGATGTCGTTGAGATGCTGGGATGATTCGACGTCGACGATCGCGATGATGTCCTGGTCTCCCGTTACCTCGAAGACCTCTGTGACTCCGTCGTAGCTGGCCAGCTCCTTCGCGATCTCCTGGGTGTCGGTGTTGACGTCGATGCGGATCTCCACCAGCGCCTTCACGTTGCGGGAGCTGGTCTTGATCGTGAATCCGCGGATGATGCCCTCCTCGGTCATCCTGTGCACCCTGCTGCGCACGGTGCCTTCGGAGACCCCAAGCTGGTTGGCTATCTCGACGAAGGGGCATCTGGAGTCCTTCTTCATTATCTCGATGATCCTCTTGTCAAGGTTGTCT
>CASFMM010000009.1 GCA_949295765.1 uncultured Methanomassiliicoccales archaeon
CGTACGGCATCCCGCACAGATCGAACTGTCCATGATGTGCCTCGTACGCTATGCGAGCGGCCTTTATCGTGAGAGGTGTGTAGATCATATGTCCTTCCCCTGGATAAGAACCTGCAAGAATGAATATGAATGTCGTTTCCGAACACTTGCACATAGAACACATCCGAGGAATTCTCATTCGGAAATCACTCGTCGACAAAACCCGTGAACTGGAGATCGTAGAAGACGTTCACCGAGGAACATCATGGAAGCTGTTGCATGATCTGTGGTCAGACGAAACTGCTGTAACATCCTGAACAAAGATATTACTACGGCCCCGCCGTTGCGGTACTCATGGCCGGCAAGAGACGTCTCAGAATGAGGGGTGTGAAGAGACGTCTCAGAATGAGGGGTGTGAAGCATTCGTCCAAGAGGCTCGAGGACGATCTGCTCGACCGCGCGAGGACACTCGCGGACAACCCCGGACTGCTCAGGCCCCAGTGCGCTGGGAACTGCAGGAAATGCGTCTTCGACAAGACGTTCAAGAACATCGACTCCCTCCAGAAGATCCGCAACAACAAGGACGCTCTGGTCAAGGAGGCCTCCAGGCTCGGAGGCGACGACATCGTCAGGGCATACGCCGGAACCATATCCCTGGCGGCTGAGGGCGCCATCCCGCTACTCGCGAGCGGCACTCTGGGCGGGGAGAAGATATCCTACGCCGTGCGCGGGACCGTCGCTGCACCGTACCTCATCGGATGCCAGTACTACGACGACCCCAAGAAGAGACTGCTCCTGTACAGCGGGGTCGTCAAGAAGAACAAGCTCCACATGTACTCCTTCGGGGAGGACCTCGTGTGCTCGGACACCCCCAACATGCCCGAGGACTACCTCTACGACACGTTCTGGGAGACCCCCTACGAGTTCCCCGACGACGGACTGGTCTGCGGCCACGAGACGTCCGCCATGATAGAGATCAAGGTGAAATCCCTGGGGGAGACCATCAGGATCTGCGACGGATGCGCCAAGGACGTGTCCACTCTCATGTACATCGTGTCCAGGCTCGCGGCCATCGACCCCCTGGACGACATCGCGGTCAGCGTCAGGCACAAGTACCACGCTGCGGGCGAGAGCGATGTGGAGCCCATCGAGGGCGACAGGCTGAAGGAGTACATGGTCGGGAAGGTCACCGACTCGGCACTGCTCTCATCCGTCAAGAGGGCCAGGATGGGCAGCCTCAGGGGAGGCTCCACCGCCACGTACATCATCGGCACGAAGAACTACGGCTCATCCCTGGACGAGTTCATAGCCGACCTGTCCGGAGAGGATAGGGAGAAGGCCTCCCTCAAGAAGTTCCTCTCCGAGAACAGCAGGGCCGTGATCCTGAAGACCAACAAGCTGTCCGAGGCGTACGGGACCCTATGGGAGCTTGACTGGAAGGATCTCGTCGCCGCGCACACGGACGTGAAAACCGCCGACGCCATGGGGGACGTGTCCAAGGGACAGCCCATGACCGTGCTGGCCAACGCGTACAGCATCTTCGTGTCCGCGGACGTTGTCGCATCGCTCCCCGAGTTCAAGAAACCGGGCCCGATCACGACCGTCGCGGACAAGCTCGCCAAGGCGGCCAAGGTCGGCGGAGGCAACATGGTCCTTGAGACCGTCTCCAAGACGCCTCTGAAGGACAGCAAGTCTCGTGTGGTCGCTGCAGCGTTCGCGATCGCCGCCGGCATGGACGTGCCTGTCAAGCTCTCCGCGGACGAGCTGGACTTCGCCCAGTACCTGGTGCCGTTCGTGAAGAACGTGGTCGACGCTCAGGGCGAGAAGTACAGGGATGCCATGAACACCCTCCTCACCGCGAGCTCCGCGAACGAGAAGGTGTGATCCTCACATCCGCCACATAATGGGACACCGCGGGGGCGAACGACTTCACCTCGCGGATCCCCAAAACCTCATAACCCCCTTCCCTGCAGTTCTCGTCGAATATCGACTCTATGCGCTCACGGTACTCGTGGACGTAGAACGTGTCGTGGTAGTGGATGATGCCGTCCGGCTTGATCATCCTGAGTGCGGCCGGCAGGAAATCAGATGTCGTCTGGACGTAGCCCATGAGGATCCTGTCCGCGAACCCCCTGCCTAGGAGGTCCCTGTTGTCACCCAGGATTGGGATTACCACGTCGGAGACGTCGTTGTCGCGGACGTTGCGGACGAGGAACCTGTACGAGTCAGGGTTCTTCTCGCAGGCGAACACCCTCCTGGCACCGGAGAACTTCGCCAGTGGCAGGGTGAAGTACCCTATGCCTGCGAACATGTCGACGACGGTCTCGCCGGTACAGTCCAACCTCCTCATGCGCATGCGCTCGTCGGTGTTGCCCGATGCGTACATCACCTTGGTCACGTCAAACCCGTACCTGATACCGTTCTCCAGACGCACCGACTCCGTGTCCGTGCCGTACAGGAGCTCCATGCTCGGTTGGCGGAACTCCCCCGACACGCCGCGCACATCGGCACAGACGGTCTTGGCTCCGAGGACCTTCGCATAGGTCTCCCCGATCAGCCTCCCGTACGGACGGCAGCGGGGATCCATCTTCAGGATGACGATGTCCCCCACGAACTCCCAGTGGTCCGGCAGGACGTCCACGATGTCGGGATGGTCGGACAGCCCCTCGCGTATGCGCTCCTGAGGGCTCCTGCGGTCCAGGGTGTGAGCGTCGCCCTCCACCATGTCGTACCCCTCGGACGCCACCGTCTCGACGTGCTCCGGAAGGATCGGGACGTAGCGATGGGTCTCGTCCTTGGATATTTTGGCGTGCAGGTCCACCACCCCGCGGTCCATCAGCTCCCTGATTCTAGGCCCGGCCCCTTCGGTCGGGATCTTCACGAAAGTCACTCTCTTCATACAAGGCACCTCAATGCCAACGGTATGGCCGACAGAACGGCCGAGGGATGTCTCAGAAGCCCCCTGACCACAGCCGACGGATGGTCGATGTCTATGTCGTCCAGGACTGAGCGTACATCGTCGCGGGATGCGAACCTGCCGGCGGCGACCAGGTCGTCGTCTGACATGCGGACGAACATGCGCCTCAGGGAGTACCCCCTGCGGAGCTCCGAACCGAACGCATCGTCGCAGCGCCTCCGGTACTCGGAAAGCCTCCTCGCGGAGAGGTCGTCATCCTCGAGCGCCCTCCCCGCCACATCCGCCAGGATCCCGGCTGCTGTGAGCCCGGGATACAGACCTCCGCCCGAGACGGCCTTGACCTGACTGGCGGCGTCGCCGACCAGCACGGTCCTGTCGCCGACAATCCCGCCCAGCCCGTGCAGCGGGATCTTCCCGCTGTGCATCCCGATGACCCTGTCCGTCATACCCAGGTCCTCCAGGAGCCTCCTCAGGTATGCCATCGGCGGCCCCGCCTCCCATGAGGTGCACAGACCCACGCGGATGAAGTCGCCGCATGGGATCTCCCATGTGAAGAAACCGGGGGCGTATCTGCTTCCGAGATGTATCCTGAACAGGTCGTCATGCTCCGCCCTGCCGGCGACATCCGCCTGGATTCCGCGGAGGTACTCCGTCGGACGGCTTCCCGGGATCCCTGCGGCCACCTTCGATGTGTGGCCGTCCGCACCGACGACCATCCGGGCCTCCATCGTTCCGGAGGATGTGTCCAGGACCGCACGGTCCGACACGGAGTGGGACAGGAACCTCGTTCCGAACATGTACTCAGCGCCGGAAGCCATGGCGGCATCGGCCATCCTGGAATCCAGATCGGCGCGGTCGACCGCACGTGCCTTCGGCTCGCGGGAACGGACTGTGAGGGCGGTGCCGTCCGGAAAGACGACCTCCGCCCCGAAAAGCGTTGAAAGGATGTCCGGCCTCACGCCGGACAGTTCGATGACGTCATCGGTTATGAGTCCGGCGCACTGCATGGGAAGGCCGGAGCGCTCATGCTCCTCGAGCACGAGGACGTCGTGTCCCCGTGCGAGGAGGGCCGCCGTGCGGCTTCCGGCAGGACCGCCGCCGACGACCACGACGTCGCGCATCTGCTCAGCTCTTCTGCTTGGACTTCTCGTAGTCCGCGATGAACTTGGCGATGCCCTCGTCGGTCTTGGGGTGGCTGACCATCTTCTTGAGGGTGTCGTAGGGGATGGTGGCGATGTCGCATCCGGTGAGGGCGGCGTCCAGCACATGGGTGGGTCCGCGGATGGATGCGGCGATGACCTCGGTCGTGATGCCGTAGTTCTCGAAGATCTGCATGATCTCGGTGACCAGGTCGGAACCGTACTGTCCGATGTCGTCGAGGCGCCCGATGAACGGGGACACGAAGGCGGCACCGGCCTTGGCGGCAAGAAGCGCCTGCAGAGGGGAGAAGATCAGGGTGACGTTGACCCTGATCCCCTCGGAGGACAGGATCTTCGTGGCTTTCAGAGTCTCCACGCACATGGGGAGCTTGACGTTGATGTTGGGGTGGATGGCTGCGAGCTCGCGTCCCTCCTTGACCATCTCCTCGGCGGTGGTGGACATGGCCTCGGCGGAGATGGGTCCGTCGACGATCTCGGCGATCTCCCTGACGCGGGTCCTGACGTCGGCGCCCTCCTTGGCGATGAGGCTGGGGTTGGTGGTGACTCCGTCCAGGATTCCCCAGCTGTTAATCTCCCTGATCATGTCAAGGTTCGCAGTGTCTATGAATATCTTCATCTCAGATCCTCCTCGAAATCGATTTCCTGGCCGCCTCGGCTATGTCCGCGGCCGTGAGCCCGTACTTCTCCATGAGCTCGGCGGGCTTCCCGGACTCCCCGAAGGTGTCGCGGGTCCCGACCCTCTCCAGCGGTGCGACGACGCTCTCGCAGAGAGCCTCCGCGACCGCGGAACCGAGACCGCCGATGATGCTGTGCTCCTCGGCGGTGACGCAGCAGCCCGTCTTGGACACCGACGCCACGAGCGTCTCCCTGTCCAGGGGCTTGATCGTTGACATGTTTATGACCTCGGCCTCCACGCCCTCGGCTGCCAGCTGCTCGGCGGCATCGAGGCAGAAGGAGACCATCTGTCCGCATCCCACGAGGGTGACGTCTTTGCCTTCCCTCATGACCGTGGCCTTTCCGATGGTGAACGGGGCGCCCTCCTCCGTGGTTGTGGGGAACTCCGCACGGCCCATCCTCATGTAGACGGGACCGTCGTACGCTGCGATGGCCTTCGTGGCGGCGTACGCCTCGTAGGCGTCCGCGGGCGAGATGACGGTCATGTTCGGCAGGGCGCGCATCACGGCCATGTCCTCCAGAGCCTGGTGGGACGCACCGTCCTCCCCGACGCTGATCCCGCAGTGGGTGGCGACGATCTTGACGTTCAGCCTGGGGTAGGCGACCGCGAGCCTGATCTGCTCCCAGCACCTGCCCGTGGCGAACACCCCGAACGTGGATGCGAAGGCGACCTTCCCGGAGGCGGCGAGACCTGCGGCGATGCCGATCATGTTCTGCTCCGCGATGCCGACCTCCACGAACCTCTCCGGGCAGACCTTCTGGAAGTCGGAGGTCTTCGTGGATCCGGCCAGGTCCGCGTCCAGGACCACGACGTCGGGGTTCTCCTCGGCCAGCTCGGCGAGGGCCTTGCCGTAGTAGTTGCGCTGTGCGAGCTTCTCGCTCATTCTGAAACCCCCTTGAGTTCGGACATGGCCTGCTCGTACTCCTTCTGATTGCAGGCCTTCCCGTGGAATCCGGCGTTGTTCTCCATGAAGGAGACGCCCTTCCCTTTGATCGTGTTCATGATGATGACGGTGGGCCTCCTCTTGGACTCGGCGGCCTTGTCGAGGGCCTCGCAGATCTGACGGATGCTGTGGCCGTTGACGATCAGGACATTCCAACCGAACGCCTTCCACTTCTCAGGAAGCGGTTCGAGGCTGACGGCGTCCTCGGTGTTGCCTGTGATCTGCAGCCTGTTCCTGTCCACGATGGCGATGAGGTTGCTCAGGCCGTTGTGGCTTGCGAACATCGCGGCCTCCCAGTTCTGGCCGCTCTGGAGCTCCCCGTCTCCGAGGAGGCAGTACGTCTTGTAGTCCTTCCCGTCCATCCTGCCCGCGAGCGCTATGCCGCAGGACATGCTGAGCCCCTGGCCCAGCGACCCTGTGGACATCTCCACCCCGGGGACCTTCCCGCGGACGGGGTGTCCCTGGAGCTTGGATCCCATCTTCCTCAGCGTGATGAGGTCCTCGACCGGGAAGTACCCGGATTCGGCGAGGGCGGCGTAGAGGACGGGAGCCACATGCCCTTTGGAGAGCACGAATCTGTCCCTGTCCTCCCACTGGGGGTTCGACGGGTCGTGGTTGAGGTTGCGGAAGTACAGGACCGCCATCAGGTCCGCCGACGAGAGGGACCCTCCCGGATGGCCGGATCCCGCCGCGGTGGTCATCTCCACCACGTGGATCCTCAGCCTGTTGGCGATCTCCTCTAACTCTGCCACGCTGATGTCCTTCATGGTCATTCGCTCTCGATCCTGGGTGCCAGGAGGTAGTTGACCCTGGCGTTTCCGTCGGCCAGCGAGAACACGAGCTTGACGGGGTAGTCGTTGTCGAGCTCGATGTTGACCATCGTCCCCGCGGGGATGGCCTTGATGATGTTGGAGAAGTAGTCCAGAGGGAACATGCTGCAGACGTCGGACTCCGCATCGACCTGGACGGCCTCTCCGTCGAGGTGCAGGCTCACCGAGTCGGTGTCCCCCTCGCAGAACATGTCGAAGTAGCCGGGCCCGGCCTTGAGAGTGATGTGGTCGGAGATCTTGTCGGCGGCGCGGATACCCTTCTGGAGCTCGTCCACGGAGAGCGTGATCTTGTCGGAGAGGGACAGCTGGGGGACCTTCGGGACGCTCATGGTGGTCGTGTCCACCAGGTTCATGCGCCTGGTGATGTTCCCAACCTTGAACACGAGCCTGCCGTGCGTGTCGTCCTGCTCCATCCCGATGACGTCGCCGGATGCGGCGAGCTTCAGGACGTCCTTCACCTTGTCGAGGTCCAGACCGATCTCGCAGTCCTCGGCCTCGTACTTCTCGAAGGCGCACTTCTCGACCTCCATCTCGATCATGGCGACATGAGCGGCGTCGACTGCCTTGAGGGTCATGCCCTCGGATGTGATTGTGAATTTGACCTCGTCTATGAGCGTGGAGATGATGTTCACAAGACCCTTCAGGGTGTCGGACTTGAGGTCCGCACTGAACATCAGTACTCCCTCCAGGAGTGGTTGCACTTGCAGCAACGGTAGATCCTGGTCTCAGGCTCATCCGCAGCGCGGGTCTGCCTGATGACGAAGAATGCCTCTGTGTGTCCGCACTCCGGACAAAGGATACGTGTCTTGGGAAGGGTGGCGACGTCATCCTCGATGACCCTCATCATCCTGTCCTTGGAATCCGTCACGATGACTTCGGCCTTTCCCCCTATGTCCTTGGTGGCGCCACAGGAGTTGCAGACGTACTTCCCATCCTTGGGGAACATCATCGATCCGCATGATGGACAAAACATTTTATCAGCCTCTAGCGGGGGGATTGAATGTCCCTATAAAGATATAGCGCACGTCCGTGTGCGTTTAAAAATAAAAAGGAAAAGGGGGATGACCCCCGGTTTCGATCACTTCTTGGACTTCTTCTTGGCGGCCGCCTTGGCGCTGCGCAGGTTGGACTTGACCGCTGCCGCGATCTCCTCTCCCTGGGCCTTTCCGTCGGTGACCTTGGAGGCGTCGTACCTGAGCACGGTCCACCCCTCGTCCTTGAGCTTGGCGTCGATGGACGTGTCGGCCTCCCCGTCGTCGACGAAGACGGCGACCTTGCCCTTGACGAACGCCACGGGGATCTGGTAGGGTCCGTATCCGCGCCTGCACCTGAGGCCCTTGTTCCATGCGGCCCTGCGAACCACGGCCTCGGGGGAGTAGTCGGTGTACAGGTCCTCTCCGAGCTCCTCCTCGCCGGTCTCGACCGTGACGCCGGTCTCGACGTCCGTCTCTCCTGTGACGGTCGAATCCACCGGCTCCGCGGGCTGGATCTGCCCCTCGGCCTGCTCGGGTGCGTCTGGAACGTCCGCAGGCTCCTGGGCCGGCTGCTCCGGCTCGTCGACGATGGGCTCCTCCATGAGGACCTCCCCCTCCTCGACGACCGGTTCGGGTTCGGGCTCCTCTGAGACGACCTCCGCAGGTTCCTCTGCGACGGGTTCCTCCTCGATGGGCTGTTCCTCCGCCTGAGATGCGTCATGGCTGACGAGGGACCAGTCCGGCTGTGCCTCGACCTCGTCCTCGACAGGTTCCTCGGGTTCGGGCTCCTCCAGAACTGCCTCCTCCGGGACCTGCTCCTCGACGGGCTCCGGAACAGCGCTCTCCGGCTCGGACTCGTCGGGAATGACGGCTGGCTCCTCGGCCTGTTCCGTCTCGGAAACAGGCTCTGCGACCGTTTCCTCATCGACGGCTGCTTCCTCGGGCTCGGGTTCGGATTCCTCTGAGACGACCTCTACGGGCTCCTCGGGAGCTGCTTCCTCGGGCACCTCGGCCTGCTCTGTTTCGATGACCGTCTCCACAAAGGCCTCGTCCTCGACTGCTGCTTCCTCGATGACGGTCTCTTCGACGGTTTCCTCTTCCTCCGGGACCTCTGTCGGCTCTGACTCCTGGACCTCCGGCTCCTCGGCGATCGGCTCCTCGATGACGACCTCGCCCTCCTCGACGACCGGTTCCTCGGGGGCCGGAACATGTTCCGTCTCCACAGGGGCCTCCGGTTCGGGTTCCGGTTCGACGGCAGCGGATGCGGCGACGGGCGCCGGCTCGGCGGGCTTCGGCTCCTCCTTGGGGGCCTCGTGCTTCGCCCTGTTGGCGTTCTCGGAGGACATCAGCTTCTTCATGAAGTCGTTCATCGACTTCGCGGGAGGTTTCTGCCCGTCCGCGTTGTCCGCGGCCTTGGGCTCCTCCTTCTTCTGCTCGACCGGTGCCTCCACGGGAGCGGCCTTGGGCTCCTCCTTCTTGGGAGCCTCCTTGGGGACCTCCTTCGGCTCCTCCTTGGGGACCTCGGGCTTGGGCACGTCGCGCTTCGGGAGCTCGACGGGCCTGGGGGCGTGCTTTGGCCTGGGCCTCTCGACCTCTTCGACCTTCTGCTCGACCGGTGCCTCCACGGGAGCGGCCTTGGGCTCCTCCTTCTTGGGAGCCTCCTTGGGGACCTCCTTCGGCTCCTCCTTGGGGGCCTCGGGCTTCTTCTCCGGCTTCTTCGCCTTCTTAGTGGCCTTGGTGTTCTTGGCCTGGGGCTTGCTGGCCTTGCTGGCCTGCTTGTCCTGTTTGACCTCCCTCGTCTTTGTGATCTGCTCCACCTTGACGAATCCGGAGACGTAGGCCGAGAGTGCGAGCCACACTCCGAAGGCGATGAGCGTGATCGAGTGGTAGGTGATCTGAGAACTGCCGGCGAAGTAGAGAACCCCCATCGCCAGGTCGACCGCGGCCAGGACCGCCGCAACGTACATCGCGCCGTAGATGCGAGAGACCCAGAGGGCCAGCATGTCTGCGACGATCGTCACTGCGGCGACGATGGATGCCGCGGCCAGAAGGACCCCCGTGCTACCTCCGGCGAACGGAACGGCCAGGAACATGACTCCCGATACTATGGCCAAAACGCCGCTGGTCATCCTGACGAAGCTCGAACGGTCCAGCATCAGCGAGACGCCGTACACGATGGTCAGGACGCCTGCCACGGTCACGATATACAATGCGGCATCGTTGCCGGCGTCCGTGACCTCGCCTCCGTTGGCGAGCAACATGACCGCCGACACGACGAAGAGCAGCGCGGACACTATAGCCACGCCGCTGAAGATTCTCTTGTCGAGCGCTCCCATGCTCCGAGTAAGGATGATGGCACATTTAACGGTTGTTGCCGAAAGCGGGTGAAAAACGGATGTCTGGCTCATTCGATGACCCGCACAAACCTGGATGTGTCCGCCATCCTTGCGCCCCAGACCGTCCGGACATCCCCCGCCTTCTGAGCGTCTGGCTATGTTGGTCCGACAGTCCCCGGGCGAAGCTTCCTCCCCATAAGTTGATATATGGAATCCCGCTACCCTTTTAACATCCTTATAATACGGGACGCGCGTCCTGTATCATCATCACAGTCAAGGGGGGTCCGCCCCCTTTCACAAAGCCCTCTCCGGAGGCATTACGAAAAGGAGTTGAGACGAATGAAAATGAGATTCAAGTTCCTCGGCGGCGCGGACATGGTCGGCCGCATGGGAATGACGATGGAAGGGGACGGAATGACCGTCCTGGTGGAGTACGGCCTTAGCCCCACCAAACCCCCGGAGTTCCCCCTCCAGGCACCCAAGATCGACTACATGTTCCTGACGCACTCCCATCTCGACCACTGCGGCATGGTGCCCCAGGTCGTCGGGAGGGACAGGTGCGACCTGTTCACCACACCCCTCACCGCGGAGATCTCCGAGCTCATGATGAAGGACACGCTCAAGATCGCCAAGGCGGAGGACTACGTCCAGCCCTACTCCATGGACGACATCGAGAAGACCATGCAGAGCGTGGTCCCGATGACGTACGGGGACGACATCACGATCAACCACGTCGACGTCAGCATGCTTGACGCCGGCCACATCCCCGGAGCGGCCATGTTCGAGTTCAGCCGCGACTGCTCGACCATCTACTCCGGAGACATCCACACCGAGGCCCAGAGGCTTGTCGGCGGCGCCAAACCCAAGGACTGCGCCAACCTCTTCATCGAGGGAACCTACGGTGGCCGCAACCACCCCCCGAGAAAGCAGACCGAGGACGACTTCATCGCCAAGATCGACGAGGTCATCGACCGCGGCGGAACCGTGCTCATCCCCTGCTTCTCTGTCGGAAGGACCCAGGAGATCATGATCCTCCTGAAGGACCTCGGCTACGAGATGTGGGTCGACGGCATGGGGAGGGCGGTCACCCGCCTGTTCCTCGACTACCCCGAGTACCTCAGGGACGCCAGGCAGCTCAGGAACGCCAAGAAGAGGTTCCACGAGGTCAGGAGGCCCGCGAACAGGGACGCCGCCATCAAAGGACAGATCATCGTCACCACCGGCGGCATGCTCGACGGAGGCCCCGTCCTCAGGTACCTCAACCAGCTGAGGAACGACCCCAAGAGCGCCGTCCTCCTGGTCGGGTACCAGGCCGAGGACACCAACGGCAGGATGCTCATGGAGCAGAGGTGCGTCAAGATCGACGGCGAGATCGTGAAGATCGAGTGCGAGCTGCAGAAGTACGACTTCTCCGCCCATGCCGACCACTCCCAGATCGTCGACTTCGTGAAGGCCTGCGACCCCGAGAACGTCATCATCATGCACTCGGAGAACAGGGAGGCCTTCCTCGACGACCTCAGCGACTACAACGTCATCCTCCCCAAGACCGGCGAGGAGTTCGAGCTGGACGTGTGAGCATGGACCTGGGAGCGTTCCTCAAGGCCGACGTCGGCAAAGGCGATGTCACGACCATCCTCACGGTGCCCGACACCGACGGCACGGCCTACATCACCTGCGAGGCGGACGCAGTCGTCGCCGGGATCGAGGAGGCCGAGGAGATCTTCGCCATAGTCGGAGCCGATGCGACATCCATGTACAGGGACGGCGACCGCGTCAAGGCAGGCGCCCGCATCATGTCCGTGTCCGGACCGCTGGCCGGGATGATCACCGCCGAGAGGACCGCCCTCAACATCCTGATGAACATGAGCGGCGTCGCCACACTGACCTCACAGGCAGTGGAGGCCGCCGACGGGAAGATAATCATAGCCGCGACCCGCAAGACCGTGCCCGGCTTCGGACCCCTCCAGAAGAAGGCCGTAGCCGTTGCCGGCGGGGACCCACACAGGGCGGACCTGGACTCGATGATCCTCGTCAAGGACAACCACATCCGCGCCTGCGGATCCGTGAAGACCGCCATGGAGAAGGTCGCCAAAGCCTCCTTCTCCCTCAAGGTCGAGGTGGAAGTCGACAACGTCGAGGACGCCGTCACCGCCGCCGAGATGGGTGCGGACATCATCATGGCGGACAACGTCGGACCGGAGCTCACAGGCGAGATCCGTGACGCCGTGAAGAAGGTCAACGACCGCATCCTGGTCGAGGCCTCCGGCGACATGACCGTGGACAGGATCCCGGAGTACATCGGCAAGGCGGACATCGTCTCCATGGGGTGCCTCACGCACTCCGCACCGGCAATCCAGTTCTCGATGGACATCAACTGACATGGACGACAGGACCTACGACGACCTGGCACTGGCGCTCATGTACGCCATGTCATGGAAGGAGCAGGGGACACCCGAGGGGTACCGCAGATCATGGATCGGCTTGGACTTCGACTCGCTGGACCGCCTGGAGGACAGAGGTCTGGTCTCGGGGAGACACGGGAACAAGTCAAGTGGATCACGCCGGAAGGCCCCGCACGTGCCGAACTCATCCTGGAGGCCGTCGAGTCCATTGCACCGCGCCTTGCCGCCATCCCCGACCCCGAGATTCCCGATGACGACGAAGAAGATTAATCGTCGTCACGAGATTACCCGTCCATGGTACTGAATCTCGACGACTACGTCTGCGAGTACTGCGGCAAACCCTGCAAGAACATCGTCTACGCCGCGTTCGTCTGCGACGACCCCGAATGCCTCGAGAAGGCCAGGATCGACCGCGGCGGCCCCGGCGGACACATGAAGAGGAAGGCCGAGGGCAAGCCAATCATCCCCGCCGACCTGGAGGAGGTCGCCGAGGAGCTCAACAAACAGTGACCGCGCGGACGCGACCGGTCACAAGGCCGGGGAGACCCGGCCGGAAACCACACCTTTGGTTCTCATCCCGTGTAGACGGGATCGTCGCTGTCCGTCAACGCATCCCCGGACATGTACATCGACACGTAGGCGTCGATGTCCGCCTCCATCTCCGATGTCTTCGCGGATATCTCGGACGCATCGGCCTTCGTCGCACGCAGGTACGCGATCTCGGCGCCCTTGTTCACGGCTTTCGACAACATCCCCGAGAACGCGGCCGTGCCGTCGTCCCTCTGCAGGGACGCAAGACGGTCGAGCTCCGCTGAATCGACTCCGGCGACCGCCTCCTCGACCCTCTCCAGGGCGAGACGGTACGGCACGGACAACTGGTCCGTGTACTCGGACGACTTCCTGGAGATCATCCTCTTGATCGGGTTGAAACCACCCGAGGAGGTACTGCGGAACGACTCGGCATCGTCGACCACCGTCTTCAGGACCGGGACATGGTCGCGGATGTCCGGGAGGATCATCGCCCTCTGAAGCAGGATCAGCGACGCCATGTTCCTGAGCCCGAAGGCCTCCCTTGGCGGCATACCCTCCATCTCCCTGCACACGCCCTCGTAGGTACGTCTGCAGAACGAAATGCTGTCGTTGAGACGGTGGATGCAGGCGTGCTCCAGGCCGTACATATACGGGGAGTTGGTCTTCCCGCCCCCCTTCACCACAGTGGACAGGCATCCCGCCATCCTGTCGGAGCAGCGCTCGACGAGTGCCCTGAGCACGTCATCCGAGTCCGTCAGGGCGCCCGCTCTGGCCCATACCAGGCCTGCCTCCATCAGGTTCCCGCGGGCCGCGTACGTGGCACCGAGCGAGTACCAGGCCTGCCACGAGTCCGGGTGGACCCTCACGGACGCTTCGGCGTGTTCGGCGAACTCGATTCCCTCCAGGACCATGGAGTCCACCTCTTCGGGATCCATGACGCCGGTCCGCTTCTGGCTGCCGTATGGTTCGGCATCGTTGATCGCGTGACACCTGTGGCATATCCAATGACCGATCGGTCTGAAGTCGTAGCTGTTGCCGCATCCGCATGTGCAAGCCATGCATGCGAATCCGATGACCACAATATAAGAGGCACGCGAGAAAAGAAGGGAACACCTGAAGAGATGTTGGGCGGGGGACGCACCCCCGCATGGTTTGAAAGGTTCAGTGCCTGAACACGCGGCATCCGGTGAAGACCATCGCCATGTTGTGCTCGTTGGCGGCGTCGATGACCTCCTGGTCCCTGATGCTGCCTCCGGGCTGGATGATGGCGGTCACGCCGGCGTTCGCCGCCTCGTCGACTCCGTCCCTGAAGGGGAAGAAGGCGTCGGAGGCCATGACGCAGCCCTGGGTGGGCTCGTTGGCCTTCATGGTGGCGATCTTGGCGGAGTCCACACGGCTCATCTGACCGGCACCGATTCCGACGGCGCGCTCGCCCCTGACGTAGACGACGGCGTTGGAGGTGACGTGCTTGGCCAGCTTCCAGGCGAAGAGCAGAGAATGGACCTCCTCCTCGGTGGGGGCGCGGTTGGTGACGACCTTGAGGTTCTTGGGGTCGATGACGACGTCCTCGTCGGTCTGCACGAGCATCCCTCCCTGGACCTTCTTCATCTTGTACTCCCTGACCCTCTCGGAGGGGCCGATGGGGCTGTTGGTCCTCAGCAGGCGGATGTTCTTCTTGACCTCCATGATCTCGACAGCGCCCTCCTCGTAGTCGGGGCAGATGACGGCCTCGACGAAGTGCTGGGAGATCTCCTGGGCGACCTCGACGGTGCAGGGCCTGTTGAGGCAGATGACGCATCCGAAGGCAGAGAGGGGGTCGACGTTGTAGGCCGTCATGAACGCGTCGTAGATGTTGTCCGCGGAGGCCAGTCCGCAGGGGTTGGTGTGCTTCATGACGACGGCGGTGGGCTTCTCGAAGTCCATGCAGATGTCCAGGGCCTTGTCCAGGTCCAGGATGTTGTTGTAGGACAGCTGCTTGCCGTGCTGCAGATGCTCGGCCCTGGCGACGGTGGGTCCGGGCGTGAAGGGGTCCTTGTAGAACGCCGCGGCCTGGTTGGGGTTCTCGCCGTACCTGAGGTCCTCCACCTTCTCCAACGGGATGGGGAAAAACTCGGGGAACCCTGTGCAGAAGTGCTTGTACATCTGGGACGCGATCATGCTGTCGTAGTTGGCGGTGTCGACGAAGGCCTCGGCCATGAGCTTGCCGTGGAGCTCCTCGGAGATCTCGCCCTTGTCCTTCAGCTCCGCGACGATCTCGGGGTACTGCTTCGGGTCGGTGACGACGGCGACGGACTTGTAGTTCTTGGCGGCCGCACGGATCATGCTGGGTCCGCCGATGTCGATGTTCTCGACGACCTCGTCGAACGTGACGCCCTCCTTGAGGACGGTCTGTTTGAAGGGGTAGAGGTTGACGACGACCATGTCGACGGGCTTGATCCCCTTGGCGGCGATGGCGTCCATGTGCTCCTTGACGTCCCTGCGGGCGAGGATGCCTGCGTGGATCATGGGGTGGAGCGTCTTGACGCGTCCGTCCAACATCTCGGGGAATCCCGTGACCTCGGCCACCTCGGTCACTGCGATCCCGTTCTCCTTCAGAAGTTTGTACGTCCCGCCCGTCGAGATGATCTCGACTCCCATGGCAGCCAGCTCCTTGGCGAAGTCGACGATGCCGGTCTTATCCGAGACGCTGATGATTGCTCTGCTGATTTTTGACAGTGGTATACCCCCTCGAACCGAGGTGCGCATAACATTGTATGCGTGATTCGAATCGGGTACCTCTTAATAAAAGTGTCACAGCCCCTCTACGAATACCGTAGCCTGACAACGAAATGCGAAATCATGACGATGTGGGAGCAGGGCGATGCGCAGAGCGTACAGGCAATCGCAGAAAAATCCGAAGTTCCCGGGACCCGCGGACGGGCCCGGTAAATCGTTTGTAAGGGTCGAACGCGCCTACCTTCGACATCTGAACCCAGTAGGCACTTCTAATCACCCCTTACGTTTGGATGATATTTAATGGTTTAGACTGGACGCTGAATCCTGGCGTCGCCTTTTACATGTCTGGGTCATGTGCCACACATCCGAAAATCGACCGATGGATGGAATCGGCCTCCACACCCGTATGTCAACTTGAACCGCGTCCGATATATGACCGTTCGCCCTACCTCTCCGCGATGAGGAAGAGAGACCTGGAGATCAGCCTCCAGTCCGTGAGGAACTTCGAGGACCCCAATCCGTCGCTTGAACAGTACATGACCCCTGCCGTCATAGCCGCGGACATCCTGTACACTGCGTACGCCAACGGCGACATCGAGGGCATGAAGGTCATGGACCTGGGATGCGGGACGGGCATGTTCTCCATCGGCGCATGGCTGCTCGGCGCGGGGATGGTCGTGGGGTACGACGTGTCGGACTCCGCGCTGGAGGTGGCCCGGACCAATGCGGCAGGGTTCGGGGCGGACATAGACTTCAGGAAATCCGACATCCGCGACGTGGACGAGGGTGCGGACACCGTCTTCATGAACCCGCCGTTCGGATGTCAGAACCGCAACGCCGACCGCGCCTTCCTCGAGAAGGCAATGGAGTCCTCCGAATGCGTCTACTCCATACATATGGCCGAGACCCTGGAGTTCGTCGAGGGTTTCTGCAGGGACCGCGGACGTTCGGTGACGTGGCGTAAAACCTATAAGTACGAAATCCCGCATACGTTTTCATTCCATAAGAAGGCGAAAATGAGCGTTGACGTCGCGGTCGTCAACATAAGGTGATTCATGATGAGTTCAGAACTGGTTTTTCCCGGAGACGAGGTTGCGATCGAGGAGGAGTACATGGGCGGAGAGGGTACCTTCTCCGAGGACGGGACCGTCTACGCGTCCCAGGTCGGTGTGCTCGAGCTCGACGACGAGGAGTGCATCGCAAGGGTCGTCTCCCCCAATCCCCCGAACGTTCTCAAGGAGGGGGACATCGTGTACGCCGTGGTCGCCGACATCAGGAACACCATGGCCACAGCCGACGTCATCGCGAAGGACGGCGTCGACAGAACACTCGGAGGCGAGACCTACGCGACGATCCATGTGTCGAAGATCTCCCCCAAGTACACGGACGACGTGTCCAAGGAACTCAGGAAGGGCGACATGATCAGGGCCAGGGTCACCGGCATCAAACCGTCGCTCCAGCTGACGACCAAGGACGACCACCTGGGATGCATCAGGGCCCTCTGCTCCAAGTGCAAGACAGAGATGGTCAGGAAGGGCACCGGGCTCTACTGCCCCGAGTGCAGGTACAGCATGCCCAGGAAGCTGGCCGACGACTACGGTGACGTGAAGCTCTGATGAAGCTGATCGCGTTGATGTCCAGCGGCATCGATTCACCGGTGGCCGCATACAAGATGGCCATGCAGGGTGCGGAGATCGTTCTGCTCCACATGGACAACCGCCCCTATGCAGAGGACGCGAGCTCCGATGACGCCGTCGCGCTGGCCGAACAGCTCAGGAAGGCCACGGGATCGGATATGCCGCTCTACTTCGCACCGCACGGCCCTTCGCAGGACGCCATCGCACGCGGATGCGACAGACCCTATCAGTGCGTCATGTGCAAGCGCGTGATGCAGAGAACGGCCAGGGAGCTCGGTAAGAGACTAGGCTGCGCCGGGATCGTCATGGGGGACTCCCTCGGACAGGTCGCGTCCCAGACCCTCAGGAACATCAGGTCCGAGAACATAGGACTGGACTTCCCGGTCGTCAGGCCCCTCATCGGCATGGACAAGATCGAGATCGAGGAAATCGCTAAGGAAATCGGAACCTACGATATCTCCATAAGGCCGGGGCACGGATGCAGCATCGTGCCCATCAAGCCCATAACCGAGGCGAACCCCGAGAAGGTCTCCGCATTCAGCGAGAGGATCGACATCGACGGGCTCGCGAAGGCCTCGGCCGATGCGGCGAGACTTGTTTGAAGCCCACTCAGTAATAGCGGCTCCTGGTGTAGAACGCCGGACATGAGTCGATGTCGTCATCGTCGTATATCATGTCCATGGAGACGTGGGTGATGTACCTCGCCTGTATCCTGGAGATGTACAGCGTCTGATCCCCCACAGGGATCCTGACATCGGTCTCCTTGGGAGCCTTGACGGTGACCGGTACGAGCGCAGGCCCCATGCATGCAGTGCAGATGCGGAAATCGCATCCCTGCGACATTATGTACTGCCTGACGTCCTCGTCTACTGATATCTCCATAAAACGCCGTTATCGGACTGTACTTTATTATGTTGACGATGATGATTTGACCTTATTGTAATAAGACAGACACAAACGGGTTCAACGGTCGGTCGAGAAGAAAGCGGAAACCGCCGACGGGATGTCCCCGCACAGCATCGGGTCGATGTCCCTGAGACTGGCCGCGCGGCGGTCCAGGATCACGGCGACACCGCGGTCCGTCTCCGACCTTATGAGACGGCCGATGGACTGCCTCATCTTCCTGGATGCGGGGATCAGGGACACATATAGCCTTCCGTCACCGAACTTGGCGTCGTAGTAACGGGTCATCGCCCTCATCTTGGCCGTGGGCTTGGGATAGGGGATCCCGATCAGCACCGCGAGCTCCAGACTCTTGTCGGGGAAGTCCAGACCTTCGCTTATCCTGCCCCCAGTGACGCAGAAGAGGACGCTCCCCTCGGATGTGCGGAAGTTGTCGAACACCTCCATGAGCTCCCCCTGCGGCATGTCCCTGCGCTCGTAGTACACGTCACGGCCCAGCTCGGACGCGATGCCGTCGTCGAGCATGCGGTCCATGAACTGGTACGATGGGAAGAACACGGCGGTGTTGACCCTGACGGAGTTCACCGTGTCGTAGAGGAGCTGCCTAAGCCGGGCGTAGTTGGATTCGATGAAACGGTCCTCGTACCTCATGGAGACCTCGTCTGTGTACAGCGCCAGCAGGTTCTCCTTCGGGAAGAATCCGTTTAGCACCTTCGGCACGGCACGGTCCAGGCCTATGTCCCGGATGTACGCGTCGATGGGTTCGAGGGTACCTGACATATGGACGGACGCGAAGCACTCGTTCAGGGGATCCGACGCTCCTGAAGGGTCCATGCAGTACGACTGGAAACACGGATTGTCGCCTCCGATCACCAGCCTCACGTGACAGTCCTCGGACCCCGTCAGCCATGCGCGCATGAAGCGCCCCATGCTGCCGATGTAAGAACGTGGGAGCTTGCGCCTCTGCTTCTTCCTCTCTGCTATGGAGTCGCCGATGTCCTCCAGCGCCTGGACCATGCGCATGATGTTCACGGACGTGGTCCCCAGACGGCTCATCAGCTCGTCCTCCAGGAAATACGGCGGGAGGATGCCGTCGTCGTCGATCAGATACTCCTTCACGGCGTGTCCGAGGATCTCCCTGAGCACACCGATGATGTCGGTGACCGTAAGGCCCTCGTGGACCTCGTTGTCGCCGTTCTCCCTCGCCTCCTTCTCGGCGAGGTCCAATGCCGCGCGGCTGTACTCGAAGGTCTGGACGTCGCGAAGGTAGTCGGGCAGGTTGTGGGCCTCGTCCACGACTATGACCGTCCTGTGGAGCGGGATCCCGATCCAGTCTATCAGCCGGGCGAGAATCTGGGGCATGAACACGAACGGGTACGATGCGGCGATGACGTCTGCGTGGGGGAGCGCGTACTTCAGCATCTCATAGGGGCAGAGCTCCGCATCCTCGCACATCCTGGCGAAGCCCTCAGGCTCCGGATGCTCGGACCTTATCCTCTCCACCCATTCACCTATGTCCGTGTGCTCTATGTTCGCGTAGAACCTGCACCTGCACTCGCCGGAGTCCCTGCGCTTGTACTCGGAGCACAGCTTAGAGATCTCCTCGGACGTCCCGGACGCCAGGTCGGGGTCGTCCCTCATCATCGGGCATGACGCCGCGGTGCGCCCCTGCAGCCCGACGCACAGCACACCGTGGCCAATGGCGGCGGCCTCGCGGATGACCTGCTTCTGCTGGGACTTGGTGCGGGTGAGGTAGATGACCTTCATCCCCCTCTCCAGAACCGTGGGGAGGGTGGCTGCCAGCGCGGAGACGGTCTTGCCCGTCCCCGTGCCGGCCTCGACGACCGGGCTCATCCCGTCGTCGACGGTGCTTGATATGAAATGGACCAGCTCCCCCTGACCAGGGCGGTACCTGTAGGGGAAGAGGTCCGTTTTCGGCATGTGCAGCCTTCACTCGGAGCCGCCGCGCTGCCAGATGTCGTCCGGCAGGTCCGCGTAGACGGACTCCTCCTGCGGGGTCTCGGTCGTGTCCTGGCTGGGCCTGACCAGCATGGTCTCGATCCTGTCCCTCCTGAACAGCCAGTAGTGGATCCTCCACTCCCTTCCGTCGTAGAGGGTGGTCTCCTCCCTCTCGGTGGTCAGGATGCCTGCGTCCTCCAGCATGTAGAACGCATCGCGGTCCTCGGGCTCCAGGATGTTGTCGATGATCCTGTCGGAGTACCCGAAGAAGTTCAGCACGTGATGGGCGAGCGCGTAGGCCTGCTCCTCCACCATGCCGTGGGACGAGTCGATGCTGTTCTTGATGGCGAGCGTGAGCTCGTCGACGGTGACTATGCCCATCTTCACTCCACCAGGTCGATGAACTTGATGTCGTCGGTGCCGACGTCCTTGGCGACCCTGTCCACGATCTCCTCGGGGATGTTCTGGTCGACGGTGAGGAACATCAGGGCGCGTCCGCCGTCCCTTCCGACGGTCATCTGCGCGACGTTGATCCCGGCGGTACCCAGCGTGTTGCCGACGATTCCGATCACTCCGGGCTCGTCCTTGTAGCTCAGGTACATCATGTCCCCGCTCATGGGGATGTCGAAGGAGAACTGGTCGACGCCGACGAGCCTGGGCTGTCCGCCGATGACGGTTCCCCTGATCGAGCGGGTCTTGCCCTGGGCGGTGAACTTGATCTCCACGACGTTGGCGTAGTCCTTTGCGGTGTCGTTGTTGGTCTCCGCGATCTCGATGCCCTTGGCCTTGGCGACGGGGAGGGCGTTGATCACGTTGGCGGTGCCGATGACCTTCTTGAGGTATCCGATGACCGCCGAGACCGTGAGCAGCTTGGTCTGCTTGCCGGCGAGTCCTCCGCAGTAGATGAGCTCCAGCTTCTCCAGGGGGTGGTTGCCGACCATCTGCTGGACCAGGTTGCCCATCCTGTCCATGAGGGGCATGTAGGGCTCGGTCTCCGCGTCGAGCTTCCCGCGGGGCGCGTTGATGGCGTTGGACACGATGCCGTCCTTCAGGTACATGACGGCGTGCTCGGCGATCTCCACGGCGACCCTCTCCTGGGCCTCGACGGTGGAGGCTCCGAGGTGGGGCGTGGTGACGAGGTTGTCCAGCTCCAGGAGCTTCTTCTCGTCGTCGTTAAGGGGCTCGTCGCACCACACGTCGAACGCGGCTCCGGCGATGATCTTCTCCTTGAGGGCGGTGTACAGGTCGTCCTCGTTGACGATTCCCCCGCGGGCCACGTTGGCGAGCCTTGCGTTGGGCTTCATCATCTTGAACTGGGGCAGGGAGATCATGTTCCTGGTGTCGGGCAGGAGCGGGGTGTGGATAGTCATGAAGTCGGCGGTGGTGATGACCTCCTCGAGGGTGGTGAGCCTGACGCCGAGGCTGTCCGCGACCTCCTTGGGGAGGAACGGGTCGTAGCCGATCATGGTCATGTTGAAGGCCTTCATGCGCTTGGCGACCTCGCCTCCGACACGGCCGACCCCGATGATTCCGAGGACCTTGCCGTTGAGCTCGACACCGGTGTACTTGGACCTCTTCCACTCGCCCTTGTGCATGGACTCGTGGGCGAAGGGGATGTTCCTGGCCATGGCGAGCAGCATCGCGCAGGAGTGCTCGGCGGCGGACAGGATGTTCGCGGAAGGGGTGTTCATGACGAGGATGCCCTTGTCGGTGGCGCAGGGCACGTCGATGTTGTCCACGCCGACCCCGGCGCGTCCGATGACCTTCAGGTTCTTCCCGGCCTCGATGACCTTGGGGGTCACCTTGGTGCCGGACCTGATGATGAGGCAGTCGTAGTCGCCGATGATGGCGCAGAGCTCGTCCTCGGAGAGCCCGGGTTTCACGTCTACCGGGAAGCCGGAGTTCTTGAGGATCTCGATTCCCTCGTCGGAGAGGGGATCCGAAACCAGAATCTTGGATGTCATCTTCATTCCTCCAGGATGTCGTCCATGACGGACAGGAGCTGACCGATCATCTCGGGCGTGGTGTCTCCCATGTGCCCGATCCTGAACGTCTTCTCCTTGATGTCGCCGTAGCCGTTGGAGATCTCGTATCCCCTGGCCTTCAGCTTTGAATGGAAGTCGTCGAAGTCGAAGCCCGCGGCGCGGTTGATGACGGCGAGGGAGTTCGACTGGTAGCCCTCCTCGGGGAACATGCCGTCCATCCTCTTCGCGGCCCAGTCCCTGACCATGTCGGCCATCTTCTGGTGCCTGGCGTAGCGGGCGGACATTCCCTCCTTGAGCATCTTGTCGAGCTGGTAGTCCAGCCCGTACATGAGGGACACGGGGGGCGTGGTGAGGGCGTAGTTCGTGTCGTTCTGCTTCTTGATCTTCAGCAGGTCGGTGTAGAACCCGCGGTTGGGGACGGTCTTCGCCTTCTCGAGCAGCCTCTCGGAGCAGAGCATGACGGCGAGTCCCGGCGGGAGGGCGAGGGCCTTCTGTGTCCCGAAGACGACGGCGTCCACATCCATGTCCTTGACCTTGATGTCCATGGCGTAGGCGGCGGTGACGGCGTCGACCATCATCAGCGCGTCGGGGTTCTGCTCCCTGACGGCGTTGGCGAGGGCCACGGAGTCGCTGAAGACGCCGGTGGAGGACTCGTTGCTGACCCAGTGGACCATCTCGGTGTCCTTGCCGACCTTGCCCTCGATGTGCTCGGGCTTCATCGCCTTGCCCCACTCGACCTGGACCTTGTCCACGGTCTTCCCGTTGAGCTCGGCGATCTCGATGGACCTGTTCCCGAAGGACCCGTTGGTGATTCCGAGGGACTTCTCCCTGATGCCGTTCCTGATGGCGCCCTCGAGGAAGGCCGTGGCGGATCCGGCGACGAGGAAGACCTCCATGTCGGTGTCGAGTGTCTTCTTGATCTTCTCGACGATGTCGCCGTGGAGCTCCTTGTACTCCTTGCACCTGTGCGTGATCATCGGCTTGTTCATCGAATCGAGAGTGTCGGGCGCGACGTAAACCGGGCCCACCGTGAAAAGAGTCCTGCTCAAGATAATCCCTCAATGCCCTAGGGCTGTGAGGGGTAATCCGAGTCGTCCTATAATAATCGTGCGCGCTCGCATGCTTGCGTGAGCACACGCGCACGCATGTGGAAGATAAGCGCGGACGCCGGAAGCGTCCGCGCGAATGAACGTGTTTCAGAGCTGTGCCAGCGTCTTCTTGATCCTGCCCAGCCCCTCGCGGATCTGCTCCTCGGACGCGGCGTAGGAGATCCTGAAATGACCCTCGCCTGCAGGTCCGAAAGCGGTTCCGGGGGTGACCGCCACGTGCCCCTCCTTCAGCAGCACCTCCGCGAGCTTCGCGGAGGGCATGTCCGCCGAGTACTTGGGAAACAGGTAGAACGCACCGTTGGGGACGTTGCACTCCATTCCCGGAATCTCGGAGATGAGGTCCAGTGCCAGATCGCGGCGCTTCCTGAACTCCCTGACCATCTCGACCTTGGCGTCCTGTGGGCCGGTGATGGCCTCGACGGCCGCCTCCTGGGTGAACGAGACGCAGCAGGAGATCGAGTGGGACTGGAGCTTGTTGATGTTGGCGATGTCCTCCTTGGGTGCGACGGCCCAACCGAGCCTCCATCCTGTCATGGCGTAGCTCTTGGAGAGTCCGGACACGATGATGGTGTTCTCGAACATCCCGGGGAAGGACGCGATGGACGTGTGCTTGCCCTCGTAGACGATGGCCTCGTAGATCTCGTCGGAGAACACCTTGATGTTGTGCTTCATCGCGATGTCGGCGATCTGCTTCAGCACGTCCGCGGGGAACACGGCCCCCGTGGGGTTGGACGGGGTGTTGAGGATGATCATCTTGGTCTTCGGCGTGATGGCGGCCTCGACCAGCGCGGGGTCCAGGACGAAGTTGTCCTCGAACCTTGTCGGCACGTACACCGGGACTCCGCCGGCGAGACGGACGCACGCCTCGTATGAGACCCAGGAGGGGTCCGCGAGGATGACCTCGTCGCCGGGATCGATGTACGCCAGCATGGTCATGAAGATGGCCTGCTTGCACGGGGTGACCAGGACGTTGGAGGCATCGCACGGCACGTTGTTGTTGGTGCGGGTCATGTCCGCGATGGCCTTCCTGAGCTCCGGGATGCCCATGGACGGCGTGTAGTGCGTGAAACCCCTGTGGAGGGAGTCGCAGCACGCGTCGATGATGTTCTCCGGGGTGGTGAAATCCGGCTCTCCCATGGAGAACGAGACTATGTCGACCCCCTCTGATTTCATCTGGCTGACAAGATTCGAAATCGCGATAGTACCTGATGCGGGGATCTCCTGAAGCCTCTTGGAAACCATGTTGGATACCTCGGCGCGCTCATGCGCGCGTCCTGTCTTAAAGGCTTCGGACACGTAGATGGAGAGCGCCCGTGACGCGTTCATATACAGGCTCGCATTCACGGATGCATGGATGGCGGAGTCTGGACCGGGCACATGGCGGCACTGTTCTCCGCGATTGTCTGGGGGATCACGTTCGTCTCCACCAAGGCCCTTCTCGAGGACTTCGAACCGGTGGAGATCCTGATCGTCCGCATGAGCATCGGGTTCCTCATCCTCTGCGTTCTATATCCCAGACTCCTTCATGTGACAGACAGGAGGCAGGAGCTCTGGTTCGCCGGCGCGGGACTCTGCGGGATATGCCTGTACTACCTTCTGGAGAACATCGCGCTGACCTACACCATGGCGTCCAACGTGGGAGTCATCGTCGCTGTGGCGCCGTTCTTCACCGCCATACTCACCCGCCTGATGTACGGCGACGGCCTTGGCAGGGGGTTCCTGCTGGGATTCGTCATCGCCATGGCCGGGATCTGCGTAATCATGTTCAACGGACAGGAGCTCCACGTGGACCCGCTGGGAGACGCACTGGCGTTCCTGGCGGCCCTCGTGTGGGCGTTCTATTCCGTGATCCTCAGGAAGATCGGGACCTTCGGATACGGTACGATCCAGACGACCCGCAGGACGTTCATGTACGGCATACTGTTCATGATCCCCGCGGCGATGGTCCTGGGTTTCAGCCCCGACCTCGGGGCACTGACGGAGCCAAGGATGCTGGGACACATGCTGTTCCTGGGAGTCGTCGCCTCGGCGATGTGCTTCGCCACATGGGGGTTCGCCACGAGGAGGCTTGGCGCGGTGGAGACCAGCGCGTACATCTACCTAATCCCCGTCGTGACCGTGCTGTCGTCGGCGGCTTTCCTCGACGAGGAGATCACCGCGCTCGCTGTTGTGGGTACCGCTATGACACTGGCGGGACTGATTATATCGGAGTTCGTAGGCATTCGGAAGATCTCCAAGAAACAATGAACCCGGCCGCACCCATCTCCAGGTAACAAATCCCCGCCATGGGTCCTGGACAAGTTTTATCACGAATGACCCCACATTCCATGACAAAATGAAAATTGATACCTATTATACCCTATGAATGCGATTTGTCGTTATACATCATAATAATGTATACAATATCAAAAACATCATGAACATCGATTTGGAAAAATTTATCGGAGAAACCATAGGCGGGGATGCTGGCAAGCACCCAACATTCTTCCAAGCCCCATCTCCGAACACGACTGGAGCCACTACAATGGATGAGAATGGAGAACCATACGTCTACGACTTACAGGCGTTCGAACTCGACACTGCCTGGGAGACATCTAACGAAGGATTCCGTGATAGGTTCACAGAAGTCCAACACCTGACGAGTTCCATGCCCAGATTCGTCCTGGAAGGGACGGTGCTGTCACTCGCAGACCACTTTGGAGAGGAGACTGTGCTGGCCATCATCAACAGATTCGTCGCGAACGGACTTATCCCGGACGATAACGAGATAATCGAGATGCTTGGGCCCGTCTACAGGAACGCCATGGAGATCGGATTCAGGAAGAGCCTGGAGAACGAGTTCGAGAACATGCTCAGACTGTTCCACAACGCAGGAGGCAACGAGGCGGCCCGCCTCCTCCTGGGAAAGATCAGACGCAACATGTGCAAAGTGACCTGGCATCTATACGAAGAAGAAGTCCCGCCTGAAGAGAACGAGACATACTACCTTCTGGTGGACATACTGGAGAAGGAACGCGACCCGTTCCAGATCTTCGACCCAAACGTTCCACTGCCTGTCATCGACAAGAGGCGTGGCGGGTGTTCGGCAACATCGGCGGGGATGTTGCCATGAACTGAATCCCGAACCTCAGGACATGATGTCTTTGAAGTGGCCCTGCGCGATGGAGTCCTTGATCTCCATTGCCATCCTAGCGCCGGTGCTGAGCCCGGGGTAGATGAGGTCGGCGTACGGGGAACCGGAGATGAACGGGTTCGTACCGGCGACGATCCTTGTGGAGATCTCGAAGACCTTGAACTGCAGCTTGTCGTTGACAACCGTCTCCAGACAGAACGGGCCCCACATCCCTCCGAAGAGCTCGTAGGACTTGTTGACGATCTTCTCCGCCATCTCGAACGCCTTGGGAAGGAGCGACTCCCTCAGGACGACCGGGGTGTTGCCGGTGACCACGAACGAGGGGTACAGGCCGTGCCTCTTGGACTCCTCGATGGATCCGAGCTTGTACATCTCGTCGATGTTGGACTCGTCCCTCCTGTCCATGGAGAGCAGCTCCAGGGATCCTCCCTGTTCGCACCTGTAGCCGTCGGTCTTGAACGGGTCGTAGAAGAAGTGCATGTAGTACCTGGTACCGAGGCAGTACTCCTGGATGGTGTACGGCTGGGTCGGGTCGATTGACATCTTGAAGTCGGGGTAGTCCATGGCGATGAAGTAACCCCTTCCGCCCTTCGCACCGTGGTACTTTACCATGACGGGCTCGTCGATCTCCCTGGCGTCCGTGATCAGACGGGGCATGGGGACGCCGGCGCCGGTGATCCACTGCCTCTGCATGTCCCTGTCGGACTCCCAGTTGAGGACCGCGCGGTTGCCGTACGAGGGCACCTCCATGTCGGAGAACCTGCGGGACCCCATGTACTCGACGAAGGAGCCGTGGGGGATGATGACGACGTTCCTGTCCAGGAGCTCCCCGGTGCGCTCGTCGAAGTCGTCGAAGTCCTGGTACCTGATGAT
>CASFMM010000010.1 GCA_949295765.1 uncultured Methanomassiliicoccales archaeon
CCGATGGCGATGCCCACGACTGCACGGGGGCTGATCCTGACTCCTTTCTCGTTCTCCACATCGAAGTACCTCATCAGGCCTGCGGAGGACTGGAATCCGCTGTCGTTCTTCTTTGCCATGGGTCTTCGTTATCTTCGACCCATATAAAAACCTTCTTTGCACTCCCATCATACGTACGCGGGTGCGCAGGCGTGCCAGGTCGCGCGCGGGACCGAAACGCTCTTTAATATTGGGCCAGTTGGCGCACCGATTGATATGCATTGGGCAGATGTAATCGCGGAGGAGGTCGCCAACACCTGCGACCACCCTCTGATCGCCACAGGGATAAGCCCGACTGGAATCATCCACGTCGGCAGTCTTAGGGAAGCAATTACGGGCGAGTCCGTCCGCAGCGCCGTCGAGGCCATGGGCAAGGACGTCCGTCTGATATACCTCATCGATTCCTTCGACCCTCTGCGCAAACGTTACGATTTCCTGCCCGACGAGTACGAGAAGTACGTGGGGATGCCGATCTCCAGGATCCCCTGCCCGTGCGGCAAGCACAGGAACTACGCCCACCACTTCGTCCAGCCCTTCCTGGACGCCGTGGACTCGCTCGGGGTCAAGTGCGAGATCATCTGGACCCACGAGCTCTACGAGGAGGGCAAGTTCGCCCCCTACATCGACATGGCCATGAAGAAGAGGGACCAGGTCATCCAGATCCTCCACGAGGTCACCGGGAAGGACGCCAACCCCGATTACGCGCCGTACAACCCGATCTGCGAGAAGTGCGGCCGCTTCACGAAGCCCATCTTCGACAACTACGAGTTCCCCTACGTCTGGTACGAGTGCAGCTGCGGACACTGCGGCAAGGCCGACATCCGCAAGGCCGAGGGGAAGCTGACCTGGCGTCTCGAGTGGCCCGCCAAGTGGATGATCTTCGGAACGTCCGCCGAGCCCTTCGGCAAGGACCACGCCGCCGCCGGAGGCTCCTACGACTCCGGAAAGAGGATCGTCTCCGAGATCTTCGGCGGAAAGGCGCCCTATCCGATCCCCTACGAGTTCGTGCAGCTCAAGGGAGTCGGACAGATGCACAAGTCCCTCGGATGCTCCGTCACCGGGCTGGACGCCATCAACATGACCCCTCCCGAGGTCCTCAACTACCTGTTCCTCAGGGTCAACCCCTCCAAGGCCATCGACTACGACTCCGGACTCGGGACCCTGGACATGGCCGACGAGTACGACAGGATGGAGCGCCTCTACTTCGGAGGTGAGTGGACCGAGTCCGAGGACAACTCGGTCAGGGCCTACGTCATAGCCCAGCACAACCACATCCCCCAGAAGCTCCCGCTCCAGATCCCCTACCGCCACCTCGTCAACGTGGCCCAGATGGCTCCCGACTTCGAGGGCGTCATGGAGGTGCTGTCCCGCACCGAGGACATGTCCAAGGCCTCCTCCGAGGACATCGAGAGGCTGAAGAGGAGGGTGTCCTGCGTCCGCTACTGGCTCAACGGCTTCGCCCCCGACATGGTGAAGTTCTCCGTGCTCCAGTCGGTCCCTCAGGACGCGGACCTGTCCATGAACGAGAAGGTCTACTTCCAGGCGCTGGTGAAGAGGATGAACGACTGCGTGTGGAACTCCGAGAACATCACGGAGATCGTATCCGACATCGCAAAGTCGTCCCCCATAGGGACCAAGGGCGCCTACAAGGCCCTGTACAAGATCCTCATCGGGAAGACCGCGGGCCCCAGGCTCGGACCGTTCCTGGCGTCCATGGACCAGAAGTTCGTCGTGAACAGGCTGATCCAGGCCTCGCTCTGAACCGGGCCCTCCGGGGCCCATCCCCATCGATATGAAACAGATCTCCGAAATCATGGATCCGAGACTCCTCCTGGTCGTCTCCGTGGCGGGGTTCGCACTCATGCTCGCGGGCTTCGCGGGCTATGTGGCGAATCCCAGCGTCGTCTTCCAGTCGGCGTTCATCGTCGGTGTGGTCCTTCTCGCCGTCGGATACGCCACGATATACCTCGCGGGTCGCAGGACGGGGATGGAGTGCGCCGCCGAAGAGGAAGAGGAGGAAGAGAGGGGATTCTTCTACATCCTGGACGAGGACTACTCGGCCCCCGTCGGGGATGCGACCATCGAGGACCTGTCGAAGAGGGAATGATCCGATGCCGGCGCTCAACGCGAACATCCTCTACCTCTTCTTCAACTCGGCCAACATGAACCGCTGGAACGACCACATGCGTCCGGTGGATCTCACGGAGCTCGACAAGCAGGCCCACAAGGCCGCCATAGCCTGGGTCCTGGCGAAGTTCGAGGAGTCCGCGGGGAAGCCGGTCGTCTGGAGGAGGATCATCGAGCACACGATGTTCTCGTTCATACAGAGAGCGGTGCTCACGGACCTCAAGCCGCAGGTGTTCCACAGGATCACGGCCGAGAGGCGCGGACAGGTGAACGACTACGTCCTGTCCGAGTTCGACCGTCTGGTCCCGGATTCAGACCCGAGGTTCAGGTCCCGCTTCGCCGAATACCTGGAGGATCCGAAATCCACCCCCGAGGACGCCGTCATCCGTGCGGCCCATTATCTCGCCACCAGGTGGGAGT
This sequence comes from uncultured Methanomassiliicoccales archaeon, assembly GCA_949295765.1. Taxonomy (GTDB): domain Archaea; phylum Thermoplasmatota; class Thermoplasmata; order Methanomassiliicoccales; family Methanomethylophilaceae; genus Methanoprimaticola. Next base: position 2,587 of record CASFMM010000010.1, read on the forward strand.
TCAACCTAATCTACGATTCCAACCGCTCACTGTACGGCATAGAGGCCACCCGCGAGGAGATCAACGAGCAGATCGGACAGCACACAGACCTCGTCGGTGTCAGGGAGATGATGTCCGCCGAGGAGACCTTCGATTTCATCGACCTCATAGGACAGCTGAGGTTCCAGCAGCGCTGGGCGAGGACCCCGCGCATACCGAAGACGACGGTGTTGGGCCATTCGCTGATGGTCGCGGACATGATGTACCTCCATGACCTGGACGTGGATGCGTCCGACCAGGAGGTCTACAACGACTTCTACAGCGGGCTCTTCCACGATCTTCCGGAGGTTCTGACCAAGGACGTGATCTCCCCGATCAAGGAGAACGTAAGCGGACTGGCCTCGATACTGGAGGGCTATGAGCACGATCTGGTGGAGTCCACCATAATGCCCCTTCTGAAGGACGAATGGAGGGATGGGTTCCGTCACATGGTCTACGAGCCGTTCACCGATGTGGACATCCCCGGCTTCGGAAGACGCAACGGCACCGACCTGAAGGCGTGCGACCTCATGGCCGCGTACATGGAGGCCAACATATCGCGCCGCTACGGCATATCGTCCAACACCCTTCTGGAGGGCGAGAGGGGCATCCGCGACAAGCTCATGGAGAAGGGCAGGGGGATCGGGGCGCAGAGGCTCGTCGAGGACCTCGACCGCATGAGGATATGACCGTCAGCGGCGGTACGCGGGCTCGCCCACGGCTCTGATCGTCAGTCTGACCTCCGTGGCATCCTTCCTGAACTGCTCCTTCCCCACCGAGACCTTCCTGCTGTCGCAGAACTCCTCAATGTCCACGCTGTCCGCACCGGCATTCCTGGCCATTTCGCGGACGTACTCCATGCCTGCTTCGCGGGCCTCCTCCAGACCCTCCTCGAACGAGGTGTAGTACTTCCTGCCGAGTCTCGAGAACACGATGCAGGCGTTGGTCGCCAGCTCCTTGCCGAGAACGGATTGGATGAGGATTTGGATGGACTCCACCACCTTCCCGCTGATGGCCCCTATCGCGTTGCCTATGTCGTAGTCCCGGGGGAGGACCAGCTCCGTCCCGAGGGCGTCGGCGACGCCCGGGAGCATGTCGTAGGACGGTCCGCCGAGGCCGACGATCGGCCTGTTCAGCTTGAAACGTACGTCGAAGTCTGTTCCGTGGACGCTGTTGACCCCGTCCCTGACGAGGTCGCATCCGAAGCCGTCCATTTCCGGGTTTCCCATCCTCTCGGCGATGAGCTTGTTCATGATCGCTGTCCCGATCCTCTCGCGGACCATCCCGTCTATCAGGTCGACGAACCCGTCCGGGGTCATCCCCAGGTTGGCCGCATGGTATGTGATCGCCAGTCTGGACGCCTCCGCATCGTATCTTGTGAACGTGCCACGGTAGTGCATGAGGTCCGTCGGGGTCAGCCCGATCCTCTGGATCAGCCTGCGCTCCTCCATGAGGTCTATGTGGAACGAGGCGGCCGGCTCCCCGAACTCCCATTTCGCGTCCGCCATGCTGTGCGGCGTCCCGTCGACGAACCCGAGGAACCTTCTGTCCAGTTCGGTGAGGCCGCTGTCGTCGCCTACGCCGGTCCTGATGAAGTACTCGGTGTCCATGACGATGTTGCGCCTGTAGTTCGCGTAGTCGATGTCCTGGGGGCCCTTGGCGACTAGCATCCGCAGCCATCTGGTGATTATCGGGTGTTCTGTCGCCGCGACGCAGAGCGGCGTTACCTTGACGGAGGTCAGGTACGGGATCTTCCCGTTGACGACGATGCGCGTGTCTCCTCCCAGGCCCACCGTCGCTATGTCGGCCGCGGCTACCCTGGTCCTGAACCCTCCGATGAGGGCGCCTTCCTCCTCGAGGTGGACCTTTCCGTCACGTATCACCCCGATGTCGGTCGTCGTACCTCCTATGTCGACGACCACCGCATCACTCAATCCGGACAGCCTCATGGCCCCGTTCAGGCTGGAGGAGGGTCCCGAGAGGATCGTCTCGACAGGTTTCTCGCGGGCCATCTCCTCGCTCATTATGGAACCGTCCCCCTTCACGATGAGGAGGGGCGCGTCGATGCCCGCCTCGTCCATGACCGCGTCGACCGAGTCCAGGAGCTTCCCGATGACGGGGATCAGCCTGGCGTTCATCACGCAGGTGGTGGTCCTCTCGTTGAAGCCCAGGGAGGAGGACAGTTCGTGTCCGCACACCGCGGGGACGCCGAGAATCTCGGACACCATCCTCTTGACGGCGATCTCGTGGTCCGGGTTCCTGATGCTCATGAATCCGGTGATCGCGACGGAGTCGACCTTACCTCTGACGGATTCCAGGAAGGTGCGGACCGCATCGGTGTCCAGCGGCTCGTCCTCCTGGCCGGACGCCCTGTAGCTTCCGGCGACGTACGCGGTGTAATCGGCCTTTGTGGAGACGGTGAGCTCGTGGCCCATGACTATCAGCGCGGTGCGGCATCCCCTGCCCTCCACCACGGAGTTGGTGGCGAGGGTGGTGGAGAGGCTCACGACGTCGACGGATCCGAGGAGCTTCCCGTCGAATCCGGCTATCGCGTTCCTTATGCCACGAGACAGGTCGTCGTACGTGGTCATGGATTTGGATCTCGCCAGAACGTGTCCGTCATCAACATCCAAGAGGACGGCGTCCGTGTAGGTCCCGCCCGTATCGAGTCCCAATCCGATTCTGGCCATGTGCTATCATCCCGCTTCCGCGTATGTGTACGAGAAGCGTCCTGTGCGACCTTAATTGTAGCGGATGCGACCCAGTGGTAGAAAATGGGGAAGGGGTTTTCCAAAGGGTTTCCGACGGGCTCAGTTGTGCCTGTCGATGACTTCCTGGCCGCGCATGTAGGGCCTGAGGACCTCGGGGATGGTCACCGTGCCGTCCTTGTTCTGGTAGTTCTCGAGGATGGCGACCATGGTCCTGGGGAGCGCGAGGCCGGATCCGTTCAGGGTGTGGACGAACTCGCTCTTCAGGTGGGGCTCGGGCCTGTACTTGATCCTGGCCCTCCTGGCCTGGAAGTCGGTGAAGTTGCTGCACGAGGATGCCTCGAGCCAGGCGTCCTTTCCGGGGGCGTAGAGCTCCAGGTCGTAGCATTTGGAGCATGAGAAGCTCATGTCCCCAGTGCACAGCAGAAGGACCCTGTAGGGGAGCCTGAGGCCGTTGATGAGGTCCTCGGCGTTCTGCCTCAGCTCCTCCAGCCTGGCGTAGGAGTTCTCGGGGAGGACGAAGTTGACCATCTCGACCTTGTTGAACTCGTGGACCCTGATGATCCCCCTGGTGTCGGCGTGCTTCCCGACCTCCCTTCTGAAGGAGGGGAGGTACGCTGTCCAGTAGATGGGGAGCTGGCTCTTGTCCAGGATCTCGTCCTGGAGCAGGTTCGTGACGGGGACCTCGGCGGTGGGGTTGAGGAACATGTCGTCCCTCTCGAGGTAGTACATGTCGTCTTTCAGGTTGGGGTACTGGCCGGTACCGATCACCGCGGCCTTGTTGACGACCACGGGCGGGAACAGCTCGGTGTATCCCTGGTCCTGGTGGGTGTCCAGGAAGTAGTTGATGAGGGCCCTCTCGAGCCTGGCCCCGTCGCCCTTCAGGCAGTAGAATCCGCTTCCGGCGACCTTGACGGCCCTGTCGAAGTCGATGATGCCAAGGTCCTCGGCGATCTCCCAGTGCTCCTTGGGTTTGAAGTCGAACTGCCTCTTCTCCCCCTTCTCGTACACGACGACGTTGTCGTGCTCGTCCTTCCCGATGGGGACGGACTCGTGGGGGATGTTGGGGATGTTGAGGACGCAGTCCTGGCGGATGTCCTCGAGCTCGGCCATCCTCTCGTCGTTGGCCTTGATCTTGTCGGAGACCTCCCTCATCTCCTTGATGCGCGCGTCCTTCTCCTCGCCCTTGGGCATCTTGGAGATCTGCAGGGAGACCTCGTTCCTGGTCTGCCTGAGGCGGTTGTTCTCGTCGGTGAGCGCCCTCCACTCGGAGTCGGCGTTGAGGAACCTGTCGAGGATCGCGTCGTCCTTGTTCCTGTTCTTAAGCATGGTCCTGATCATGTCAGGGTTTGATCTGATGACGTTGACGTCAAGCATCGGAAACACCTCGGAACTTCTTCTGGCTGAGGGACGTCCACGTGCGTTTGTCCGTGAGGACGATGACGCTTCCGCGCACGTCCACAGCTATCGCTCCGGTGGCCTCCTCGATGGACTCGGCCGCTCCCTTCGCATCGTCGTCCGAGTTAGAGAGGACCTTCACCTTGATCAGGCGGTTCTTCTTCAGCTGGTTGACGATCTCGTCGAAGACGCCCTGGTCGAGGCCGTCCTTGCCGACATGGACCGTGGGGCTGATGTCGTTGGCCCTTCTCATGAGCTCCTTCCTAGCGTCCTTCTCAGTCATGTGATTGCTCCTTCAGGTACGGTCTGCGGCGGATCTCTCCGCACATGCCGCATGTAACGCACACCATGTGGTTGCCCAGGCGGACGGTGCAGTTCCTCCCCGGTAGGAGGGGGATGCCGCATCCGCGGCATATCGGGACGTCGGACGGGAGGGGGACCTGCGTCTTGGCGCCGATGCGCCCCGCAAGCTCCACATACCTCCTGGCGCGCTCCGGCCTGTCCTCGCGGACGGCCTCCGTTGCCAGAGCGAGCAGACGGTCTATGCGCTCCCGGCCGATGTCGTTGAGTACCTTCTGCGGGATGCGCCTTCTGCTCATACGGTGTGCTCCGGACGTTCCGATTACAGCGGTCCTATAAGAAATTCACGCACGCGCGTTAAGAGGGTCGCGCTCTCGCTCGGAACACTGTTCGGGGTCCAGCGGGCACATCCTGTCTAGCAGCGCGCGGATCCTCGGGTTCTCATCGGCGGTCCCGTCGCGGTGGGAGTGCCAGAGATCCACGAACTTCCTGTGGAACCCCAGGACGCACTCGTCCCAGGTCCCGGCCGACGATTCGAGCCCCAGCTCGTCGCATCTCAGATGCCAGGTGGAGTTGCGGGCGTAGTACCCGGGCACCCCCTCCAGAGGGTAGACGAGGCCCACGTCCCTTCCCGGGGCGATGCCTCTCAGGAACACGGCTCCGGGGAACGTGTAGCAGTTCTCCACGGCCCTGAGTTCAACGATCGCATCGTCCTCGTCCCTCACTATGGTGCCCATCGCTATGACGGGGCCGGCCGCGGCGAAATCCTCCTGGTCGTACCTCGACACGCTGCTGACGAAGCTCATGGGAACCGTCGAGTCCCCGTTGGTTATCGCCCAGTGGTCTTTTCTGCGGGGGTCCTTGACGACCTTTCCCATGAGGCCGCCGTTGTAGGCGCGGGTGACCGCCTTGGCCATGCCTGTGACCCATATCGCGTCGATGTCCGAGAAACCGCGGAGGTCGTCGCCGTACCCGTGCAGGAGCGTGCATCCGTCCAGGTCGCGGAAGATGTCCAGCACGATCCCGGCGACCCTCTTCCTGCCGGGCACGTCGGGGTAGTTGTCGCTCATCCACGTTCCGCGGGACGGTCCCCCGAGGTAGTCCAGCGTCTCGTCCAGGAACCTTCTGGCATCATGTGCCAGCGCACCTTCGGAGTCGATTCCGAGATGGGTGTAGAGGTCCTCGGGGACGTCGCCCTGGAGCCTGAGCTCCGCTCTGACGATGTTGCGGCAGATCTCGGAGAAGAGGCGGTCGACGTCCGAGAGCACGGTCTCGGAGACGGACTTGTCTGCCGGTATCTCGGGGTCGACGGACGACACTACCCTGACGACGTAATTCCCCATGGGGTACGAATCGTTTCGTCCCCTTAAAACGGAGCGTGTTCAGACGGTCACGGGGACCATGGACAGGAGCAGGTCGCGTATCTCCTTCTCCTCGCCGTCGAACTCGTCGTCGCTCTCGGCGTAGGTCTCGAAGAGGAACATGAAGTACTCGTGGAACGCGATGACGCACTCGTCCCAGCTCGGCTTGGATTCGGATATGCCCAGCGCCTCGCAGTCGAGGGTCCAGAGCCCCTTCTTCGCGTTGTACCCGGGCGACGCCTCCACGGGGTTCAGCAGGACGAGGTCCCTGTTCGCGGTGATCATCCTGTGGAACTTCACGGTCGGGAACGAGTAGCAGCCGACGACGGCCCTCACCTCTTTCACCTCCCCGATGTCATCCGTCACGACAGTGCCAGACGCTATGAGCGGTCCGGCCTCTGCGAACAGGGGGATGTCGGTGGACGAGATGTTGCTTGCGAAGGTGATGGGGACGGAGTCCTTCCCGTTGGAGATGAGCCAGCGGTTCTTCCTCACCTGGTCGCGGGATATGGTTCCGATGACGGCGCCCTGGAACGACTGGGACTGGTCTTTGGCGATGTTCTCGACGGCATCCCTGCGGGTGAGCCTGAACCTCTTCAGGTCGTCACCGCTGCCGTAGCGGAAGTCGTATCCGTCGAGGTGGTCTGCCAGAGCCAGGATGTCCTGTGCCAGCGTTCTGCGGGCGAGGGCCTCGCGGTGGTTGCCGGGCTCGGACCACGTGTCGGGCATGTTGGCTATGTCCAGCTCCCTCATCAGGCCGTTCAGGGCGTCGAGCATCAGGGTGTCCTCGCCCTCGGTGACCGCGCCGACGTCCTTGCCGGCGGACATGTCCATGGAGAGGCTGAACCTCCTCAGGAGCGGCTCCGGTATGGCGTTCTGCAGCCTGAGCTCCTGTCTGACCATCATCGAACCTATGTCCGTGATCAGCTTTTGGACGTCGACCATCGTCTGTCCTGCCACTGACACGGGCACATGGGAGTTCTCGTCATCGATTGGGACCACTTTGAAGTTGAACGGCTGCATCTGGATCTGGACGGGGCATGGGTCCGCAGCCTACTTATTATTTAGGGGCGTCTGTGCTCGCGTGCGCACTCTCCTAATGCGCCTGTAAACAACGAAACGCTTATATGCGGGACGTATATCGGCACTCAGTTGACACGGAGCCGTAGCGCTCCGATTGCATTCACAATCCAAGGTGGTTTAAATGGTAAGAAAGCCCGCTTCGATGTACAGGCAGATCAAAGGTCAGGCGTACACACGCCGCGAATACATGGGAGGAGTCCCTGCGAGCAGGGTTTCCCAGTACGAGATGGGAAACCTCCGCGAGGACTTCCCCGTCGTCCTCACCCTCAGGGTGAAGAACCGTGTCCAGATCAGGCACACCTCCATCGAGGCCGGCCGTATCGCCGCCAACAAGGTCCTGAACGGACAGATCGGTGTCGCCAACTACCACATGACCGTGAGGGCCTACCCCCACGTCGTCCTGAGGGAGAACAAGCTGGCCACCGGTGCAGGAGCGGACCGTGTCTCGAGCGGAATGCGCCAGGGATTCGGAAAGACCGTCGGAACCGCTGCCAGGCTCGAGCGCAACCAGGCCATCCTGACAGTCCGCGTTCCCGCCGAGAAGGCGGTCATCGCCAAGGACGCCCTCTGGAGGGCATCCATGAAGTTCCCCTCCCCCTGCTACATCGATGTCGAGAAGGGACAGGAACTCATCCTGTAAATGTTCGATTTCGAACTGGAAACCATATCACGCTGGATAAGCGACGGGGGCTTCGCCTCCGTCGCACTCCAGATGCCTGAGGGCCTGAAGATCCGGGCCCCCGAGATTTCTGAATTCATCGAGAGGGAGACCGGTGCCATCCCGGTCATCGTGGGACGTCCGTGCTACGGCGCCTGCGACCTCTTCGACTACCACGGCTGGGCCGATGCGCTCATCCACTTCGGTCATTCCCCCATACCGTCGCAGGGGGACGACCCCAACGTCCTCTACATAGAGTCCCGTTCGGACGCCGATGTTGACGATTCCGTGCTGGATCCCCTCAGGGACCTTCCGCAGAGGGTGGGGCTTCTGGCCACCGTCCAGTACCTTGGGCTGATTCCCAAGGTGAAGAGCATCCTGGAGTACTCAGGCAGGACCGTGCTAGTGGGTACGGGGGATTCGAGGATATGCCATCCCGGGCAGGTCCTGGGATGCAACTGCAGTGCCGCAGAGGCGGTCGACGCGGATGTGGAGGCGTTCCTGTTCATCGGCGAGGGTGACTTCCATCCCCTCGCGGCCGCGTTCGGCATGGAGAAGCCGGTGCTGGTCCTCAACCCGGTCACGGGGGAGGTCAGGGACATGGCGCCCGTGAGGGACAGGATCCTCCGCAGGCGCTTCGCGGCGATCCAGGGCGCCAGGGAGGCGCAGAGCTTCCTGGTGATAGTCTGCAGCAAGATAGGCCAGAACCGTTCGGATCTGGCCGACGGCATGGTCGCCATGCTCAGGGAACACGGCAGGACCGCCCACAAGCTGGTCATCGAGGAGATCAACCCCACAGCGCTCATGTCCTACCAGGTGGACGCCTTCGTCAACACCGCCTGCCCCCGCATAGCCATGGACGATGCCGCCAGGTATCCGAAGCCCATGCTGACCCCGCCGGAGCTCGAGATCGCCCTCGGGGAGAGGGAGTGGGGGCAGTACCTGTTCGACCAGATACGTCCGTGAACGTTCGACGGATGTTCCCGTTTCTCTACTAACCTTTTATATGCGCGCGCGTGTAGGCGGGGACATGGAGTTCAGAGACGCGGTCTCCGCGAGACGTTCGGAGTACATGCTGGATTCGCAGGGGGTGGATGTCGACGTGGTCGTGTCCGTCCTCAGGGGGATCGCAGGCAAGGTGCCCTCATCCTTCAACGCCCAGTCCGCGAGGATGTTCGTGCTGGCCGGGGAGGACCACAGGAGGTTCTGGGGCATCGTCGAGGACGTCCTCAGGGAGAGGTCCAGGGACCCCGAGAGGTTCAGGGGCACCCAGGCCAAATTGGCCGGGTTCTCCGTAGCGGCGGGGACGATCCTGTTCTACGAGGTGGATGCAAAGACCGAGGAGCTCATGGAGGAGCACCCCAGCTACAGGGACCTCTTCCCCCAGTGGGCCGAGCACGGCAACGCCATGATGCAGTTCGCCTTCTGGACAGCCATCGCAGACATGGGGCTGGGCGCCAACATACAGCACTACAACCCAATCGTCGATGCGAGGGTGGCAGAGGAGTTCGGGATCCCCGACGGGTACAGGCTCATCGCCCAGATGGTCTTCGGCAGGGTCGTCACCCATGCGGGACCGAAGGACAAGCTGTCCGGAGAGGAACTGGTCGCCGTGGCCCGCGTCAATAATAATAAACCAAAGGATATGTGAGGCCAGATGTTCACTTCCAAAACCCTTCTGAGCGGTGACCTGCCCGACGTCAGGGTGGGCATCGGACGCGGATCCGATGCGGGCAACGTGGAGAGGAGCGTCCTCGCCATGGAGGGCCGCGACATCCGCATATACGACGACCCCAACGAGCTGGTCTCGGACCTGGTCTCCGGGAAGATCGACGCGGCGGTCCGCGGCGACATGTCCTCGTCGATGCTCCTGCCCATACTGAAGAAAGGCCTGGGTCTCAAGGGGCTCGAGAGGGTCGCGTTCCTGGAGCCCCAGGGCGGGAAACTCATAATCCTGTCCCCGGTCGGAATCGACGAGGGCTGGACCGACGACCAGAGGTACGACCTCGCCGCCAGGTCCGTGAAGCTCGCGGAGAAGGTGGGCATGGGTGCCAGGATCGCCATCATGTCCGGCGGCAGATGCGAGGACGTTGGCAGGTGCAGGGCCGTGGACAGGTCCATCGAGAGCGCCAGGACCATCGCCAAGCGCCTCGTCGCCGACGGTTACGACGCGTACCACTCGCAGATCCTCATAGAGGATGCCGTGAGGGAGGCTGACATCATAATCGCGCCCGAGGGGATAACGGGCAACATAATATTCAGGACGATGCACCTGGTGGGCGGGGCGAAGGCCCTCGGCGCGCCGGTCGTCAACTCGGACAAGGTGTTTATAGACACCTCCCGTGCTAAAACAGATTACAGGGACTCTCTCGCCCTGGCCATGAGACTTTCGGAGGAATGAGAATGTTTCTTGAGATAGACGGCGGTTACTCGGGCATCAGGTTCTCTGCATGCCATTTCATACCCAGGCACGAGAAGTGCTCCAGGCTCCACGGCCACTCCTACATCGTGAGGCTCAGGCTCGAGGGCGACATCGGCGAGGAGGGCATGATCATGGACTTCGTGGTCCTGAAGAAGAAGCTCAAGGAGATCATCGAGGAGCTGGACCACAAGACCCTGCTGCCCACGCTCTCCAAGGACGTCAAACTGGACGTCACCGAGGAGTCCGTGGAGGCGGTATCCTGCGGCAAGAGGTACGTCTTCCCCAGGGTGGACGTCACGCTTCTCGACGTCCCCAACACCACCGCGGAGGAGATGGCCAAGATGATGACCCTCAGGATGGTCGCGGAGATCGACTTCCCCGACAACGTCAGGTCCGTCTCGGTCGGTCTCGACGAGGAGCGCGGGCAGACCGCCTGGTACACGGAGGTCCTCTGATGCCGAAGGCGGTCGTCCTCCTCTCCGGGGGACTCGACTCCACCACCTGCCTGGCCCAGGCCCTCGCAGACGGATGCGAGGTCACGGCCATCAGCTTCAGGTACGGCCAGAGGCACACCAAGGAGCTCACATCCTCCCAGAACGTCTGCGACTACTACAATGTGGACCATGTCGTCATAGACCTGGACCTCAGCTCGTTCAGGTCCGCGCTCACCAGGAAGGACATCGACGTCCCCATGGACCGCGAGGGCGAGCTGGACGCGCAGATCCCCATAACCTACGTTCCCGCCAGGAACATCGTCTTCCTGAGCATCGCAGCCGGACTGTGCGAGTCCGTGGACGCCGACAGGATCTACATAGGCGCGAACGCCGTGGACTTCTCCGGATACCCCGACTGCACCCCCGCGTTCTACGAGGCGTTCCAGGCCATGCTGGCCGTGGGCACCAAAGCCGGGGTCGAGGGCCATCCGATCAAGGTCGTCACACCCATCCTGCACGACTCCAAGGCCGACATCGTCAGGCGCGGCAAGAGGCTCGGCGCCCCGCTGCATCTGACCTGGTCCTGCTACAACGGCGGGGAGAAGGCCTGCGGCCACTGCGATTCCTGCCGCCTGAGGCTCCAGGGCTTCAAGGAGGCAGGGTTCAGGGACGAGATCGAGTACGAGCACGGTGAGAACCTCCTATGAGGATCTGCGAGATCTTCAACTCCATCCAGGGGGAGGGCCTCACCATGGGTGCCCCCACGGTCTTCGTCAGGGCGGTGGGGTGCAACCTCCGCTGCTCCTGGTGCGACACCGGCTACTCGTTCGAGGGCGGGACCGAGATGTCAGTGGACGAGATCATGGACGAGGTCGGGGACTGCTTCCGCGTGTGCTTCACGGGCGGGGAGCCGATGCTCCAGCCTGATGCCGTGGAGCTGATGGAACGTCTCATCGGCAAGAACATCCAGGTCGTCCTGGAGACCAACGGCTCGGTGGACCTCTCGACGGTGCCCGACAGCCCTCTGGTCCAGATCAGCATGGACTGGAAGTGCCCCTCGTCAGGGATGACCGACAGGATGCTCGAGTCGAACCTCCGTATCCTGTCCGACAAGGACCAGCTGAAGCTCATAATCAAGGACCAGACCGACCTGGACTACGCGGTCGGCTTCGTGAGGTCCCACGACATCCCCTGCCAGGTGATATTCGGCCCTGTGGGAGGGACGGAGAGGCTGGAGTGGCTGGTGCAGAGGGTCCTGGACGAGCGTCTGGACATCAGGGTCCTGCCGCAGCTCCACAAGATCATCTGGGGCGACAGGAAGGGCGTCTGAGCGGTACACCGTCCGAAACAGGCACGATGCCGTCTTTTCGATTTTCCTTTTTTATAGGCTCTACGCCATTTCATACGTATGCAGAGCAACAACGTCAAGCTCATGGCCGCGGCGGCCGTGGTCATCATCCTCTGTCTTCTCTTCAGCTGGGTGTACACAGACGAGGGTGCTCCTGCCGAGATGAGGGAGGCGGAGGTCGGGGACGCAACGACCCACATCTACATCATGACCGACGCCGACGGCAACGAAACCAGGATCAACGGCACCGACACCGTCGTCTCCGAGTACGCCGACGGCTGTCAGCAGATCGAGACCGAGTACGCCGACGGCACCACGGAGTACTGGGAGACCGAGGGGAACTACTCGGGACAGCCCATAGCCGGAACGCTGACCGGCCAGGAGGCCGTGTACTCGCCCTATTTCGGTAACGTGGCATGCGATGTGTACCACGACGAGTCCACGGGAAGCACCGTCTGGTGCGTGGAGGGCACGGAGACCTTCGTGAAGGACGTCCACGTTGAAGACGGAAACACGGTCACCAGGATCCTGTACGACTCCACCCTGTTCGGGGAGAGGCCCTCGTTCGGATCCTCCGAGGAGGCGGAGACCCTGGAGGTCGGGGACTACTACGCCTACAAGTACTGGGAGTACGACTCCGAGGGGAACGTCGTCGTACGCGACACCCTGGTCAACATGGTGTACGCTGTCGACGGCGACACGGTCACATACGGGTGGCTGGACAGCGGCGACACCAACACCGCCACGGTGGACGAGTTCATCGACCATCTGCATTTCAGCAGCATGTCGGACTCTCTGGGTACCGGCCTGGTGGTCAACGACTCGTACGGGGAGAGGCTTTGCGAGGTCTACGAGATCACAGACGGGGATGCCGTTGTGATCTATTACATCGGGGTCGATGACGGCATCTGCTACCGCTGCGAATACTTCTACCCGGACTACAGCCAGCGGTTCGACCTCATCCACTCCACATTCGTCACCGGCGACATGGGTTTCGGAGTCTCTGAACTCAGACAGGAGATCGTGGAGGAGGACGAGTACGGGATGCTCATCATCACCAGGACCGACGGTGTCTGGGACACGTACCGTGTGACCTATTTCGTGGACAGGGTCTACGACGACCATCTCAGCATGGGATACTATGTGAACGGGAAGCGTGCCGGAACGGTCGAGGGCGACCTCCTCATAGAGATGGATATGGATTACGAGGTCGTCGGTACGGAGGTCCTGGCGACCCCATGGGGGCTTCTGGAGACCGAGGTCCAGGTGTCGACCCTGGAGAACGGTGTCAAGGCCACCAACTGGATGCTGCCAGGGTACGATCTGGCCGTGGTCTCGATGTACGAGTATCCCGAAGGCGACCTGTACATCTCCATCTTCGTCGAATGCACCCTGTTCTTCGAGTCCCCCGACTACGGTTGCTCGTCGACGGTCGCCGTGGCGGATGTCGGCGTCGGGGACAGCAAGACCTACTCCCTGCTGGCCCTTACATCGGAAGGCGGATACGAGTTCAGGGATGTCGTCGTCTCTGTAACATCCGTCGACAGTGACGGTCTCGTCCTGGAGTGTGACGGGCAGACATACGAGTCCACCGTCGACGGATACCTCTGGGCTGACACCACAGGATACGCGTATGTCGAGTCCAGGGTCACGTCGACACCGTTCGGCGACAGGTACACGGACATCTACCAGAAGGACATCGAGGGCGGGATCGAGCAGTTGATCGTCGGACACGACGACGGTGTGATGTACTTCCTGTACCAGGAGACGGAAGATTCGATGCTCTCGCTCATGCTCGTCGGGGGAACGGATTTCTACTGACGTCTTTCACCCGACCCGAAACACCTGGGGCTCCGGCCCCGCAAAACCGATTGGAAGGTCCGACCGCCGGACGAACACGCGGCGGTCGGACCCGGAAAACATTCTCTCGCGATCGGTCACTGTGGACCGTTCTCGAAGCTCTTCCTTCTCTGGACGCGCCTGACGTAGTCCGTCACGCACTGCTCGACGGTGCCCTCCTCATCGTAGGACACGTCTATCCCGCCGTCCTGCAGGATCTTGATGCCGTGCATGCCGATCCCGCCTGTGATGACGGCATCCACGCCGCCGAGGCCGACGATGGCCTTGGCGACCGCCATGCCCGCGCCCTCCTCGGCGTCCATGTATTCGTTCACGATGACGTGGTAGTCCAGGGTGTCCGAGTCCACCAGTAGGAAGTAGGGGGCGTGGCCGAAGTCGTCGGCCACATAGGAGTCCAGGGACTCCCCCTCCGAGATGACGATTATCCTCATCTCAGTTCACTGTCTTGACGACCTTGTCCACGATGGACTCGAAGGCCTTCGCGGATGCGGACTCGGGGTACTTCAGGACGACGGGCATTCCGCTGTCGCCGGCGTCGACGACTCCGGGCTCGATCGGGACCCTTCCGAGGAACTGCACGTTCAGTTCCCTGGCCGCGGCCTCCCCTCCACCGCTCTTGAAGATGTTGGTGACCTCTCCGCAGTGGGGGCAGACGAATCCGCTCATGTTCTCGATGATCCCGATGATCGGGATGCGGGTCTCGGCTCCGAACCTCAGGGACTTCCTGCTGTCCAGCAGGGCGACGTCCTGGGGCGTGGTGACGATGATCATACCGTCGGCCTTGGGCATGAGCTGGACGATGGACAGGGCCTCGTCTCCTGTTCCCGGGGGCATGTCGACCACGAGGTAGTCGAGGTATCCCCAGTTGACGTCCTCGATGAACTGCTTGATGGCGCCCATCTTGACGGGTCCGCGCCACATGACGGGCGAGTCCTTGTCGGGGAGCAGGAACGCCATGGACATGAGCTTCATGGACGGGGGAACGGTGACGGGGATGAGCTTCTCCTCGAGGACGTGGAGCTTCTCGTCCTCCACGCCGAACATCTTGGGGATGTTGGGTCCGGTGATGTCGACGTCCATGATTCCCGTCTGGTAGCCCTGCATGGAGAGCATGGCCGCCAGGTTGGAGGACACGGTGCTCTTCCCGACTCCTCCCTTTCCGCTCATCACGATGATGATGTGCTTGATCTGGCTCAGGGTGTCCTGGAGTTTGGTCTCCTCCTGAATCGATTCCTCTGTAAGAAGTGGTCCTGCCATACTATTACCTGATGGGGGAGTATGAAGGCATGCCTTAAACTGTTCGGCGGTATGAACTCCCGTCGACGGGTGACAAGTCACAGGATGACCTTATAATTCGAGACGGCATTCGTCGATGCGGACACATGAGATGCGAACTGATGCACAAGGACGTTCCTGTCGCAGATGTGGACATAGGCAGTTACGACGGGGAGCTCTGCCGTCTGGGCGATGTCTATTCCGAGGAGCACCTCCCGGTGGGCACTCTGCGCAACGGTTCCCCGGATCTGCTCAATCTGAGCAAATGGTGGGCGCTGCGTTCGATCCCGGAGTCACGTTCGGGGCTCCGTCGTCTTCTGGAACGCGCAGGTCTGCCCGATGCCAAGGCGCTGCTCACAAAGTCGTACGGCCTGTGCCTGTCCGACCAGTACTGGGTCAGACCCGAGGGTTCGGATGTGTCATGGGGGGATGTCAACTTCTTCGAGAACGATTTCTCGGAGGATGTCGGCAGGACGCTGCTCGGATTCGAGGTCGCGCAGGGGGAGATGGACCTGATGTCCCCGGACAACACCTTGGAGGGGAACCTGGTGAAGACGTGGCGCATCGTCGACGGCAGACGTTGCCTCTACAAGGGAGGTTCGGCCCCCAATCGTCAGGAGCCGATCAACGAGGTGGTTGCATCCATGATCTGCGAGTCCCTGGGGGTGTCCAACGCGGGGTACGGGCTCGAGACCTTCGGCGGATCGGCCTACAGTGTGTGCGACGATTTCATAGACGGGGGCACGGAGCTGGTGTCCATGGCGTATGTGATGTACACGTGCAGTTGGAGAGGGAGCGCGTACCGCACATGCGTGGACGCATGCGGCTCCTTCGGTGTGGACGCCGTTCCGTTCCTCGACCGGATGATCGTCCTGGACTATCTCATAGCCAATGAGGACAGGCATTTCCACAACTTCGGTCTGATAAGGGATGCCGACTCCCTGGAGTTCCTGGGGCCGGCACCGATCTTCGACTGCGGGGCGAGTCTAGGATACAATCTCAACGCTCCGGACATGGTCTCCGGTGCGGGAGGGGTGTGCAAGCCGTTCGCCAGCACCCATGAGTCGGAGATGGACCTGGTCTCAGACCTCGGATGGGTGGACATCGAATCGCTTAGGAGCTCCGTCGATCGTGTGGGTGGCTTCCTGAATCTCGCCGGCGATTTCATCACCCGTGACAGGTCTGACGGCATTCTGGCGATACTGGAGTCCAGGATAGACGGTCTGGAGTCTCGCCTATGACCGGATGTTCGCCGCGCTCTTTGGGTGCCGAATACTATCGGTCGAGCGCGTTGTCTCTGGCACCCGACATGCTCGGCAAGGTAATATGTAGGAAGCTCGCCGACGGCGTCGTCCGCAGGTACCGCATCATCGAGACGGAGGCGTACTTCGGCGAGGACGACACCGCATGCCACGCCCATCGCTGCAGCACCGGGAGGGCGAGGGTCATGTACTCCGCCGGAGGGCTGGCCTACGTCCACAGATGCCATATGTACAACCTTCTGACCATCGTTACTGGGCCGGAAGGTCATCCGGAGGGCGTGCTGATCAGGGGCCTGGAGGGGTACGACGGGCCGGGCAGGGCCGGGAGGGCTCTCGGACTGGACCTCCCCATGTACGGGTCGCCGATGTCCCCGGAGGGACATCTCTGGCAGGAGGACGATGGCTGTCATCCAGAGTTCACGAGGCATCCCCGTATCGGCATACCGTATGCGTCCGAGGAGGACCGCGCCCTCTTGTGGCGCTTCAGAGTGTCTGAACAATGATGCTTTATCCGATGCCATCGATTCGGGTCTCAGATGCCAGAAGCTACAGTCGGAGAGTACATGGTCCGCAATGTCCACACGGTCAGCCCGGACATGACGGTCGAGCAGGTCAGACAGGAGATCATCAATTCCAACTTCCACGGGTTCCCCATCGTCGAGAAGGGCTACCTGCTGGGTTTCGTCACCGCCAAGGAGCTTCTGCGTCACATCGACAAGCCCGACGCCAAGATCCGCACGGTCATGAAGAGGGGGACGCTGTGCGCAATCCCGTCCATGTCTGTGGATGACGCCACCCGCATCCTCTTCAGGTACGGTCTCAGGAACCTGCCCGTGGTGGACGAGGACAAGAAGCTTGTAGGCATCATCTCGAACATCGACATCGTCAGGTCGCAGATCGAGAAGTCCCGTCCCGGCAAGGTCATGTCCGTCAAGAACTTCCTCGAGCAGCAGAACGGGGTGAGGATGAAGGTCGTAAACAAGGACATCCCCATAGACCAGATCATCCCGACGCAGAAGGAGGTCTACATGGACGAGCTCGTCGGACGCCAGTACGAGCTCAAGAGGGGTCTGAACGAGCCCCTGATCGTCGTGGAGAGGAGGAGCGGCTACCTTCTTGTGGACGGCCATCACAGGATCATGGCCGCCAAGAAGCTGGGTCTCAGGGAGTTCAAGGCCATCGTCCTGATCCCCAACGACCTCGACACCAAGTTCGGTCTGGAGAAGACGGCGGAGCGCTGGGGCCTCCACACCCTCGACGACGTCGCCATAATTGAGGGTTCCAAGCATCCGTTCATGGAGGCCACCACCATGCTGCTCCCCAGCGAGGAGGCCAACGGCCTCAACCAGAGGCTGATGGACAGCGTGAACGGGGAGGACGTCGGCAACTGATCATCCAATCAGTTCCAGGCCCCTCATCGGGAACGATTCCAGGTCATCGGGAGGCACCCTGCCGAGTAGCTTGTCCGTACCGACGAGGATGACTCTGCCGTCCTCCATGGCATCCTCGAGTTCCGCGTCGAATCCGGAGACGGCGACGATCATGTATCTGAGATTGGGAATCGAGGAGGTGTTCTCGGTCTTGGCTTCCAGGTCGTCAAGGACCTTGCAGTTCACAGCCTTTCTGGAGAACTTGCACTCGACCATCAGGTTGCTGACTCTCCGATCCCTGTCACACACAGTCGCGACGATGTCTATGTCGGTGTTCGTGCCGTCAGCCCGTCCCCACCATGTCCCGATATCGCCCACGACGTATGAATCTAGGATGTAGTCCCTGCACAGGAGCTCGAATCTGCGACCCATGAACGTGTCGATCCTCGATCTGATTACGTCCAATTTGATATCAGGGGATATCACAGGGTTGTTGACCAGGGTCTGGTGGCGGCTCATAACCTCGTAATGGAATGCCAAGAGATTGTCCCTGATGAGGTATGTCGGTCTCTTGGGCGCTCCCACCATCGGATGTTTCCTTTCTATGAGCCCGAGGAGCACCATCTCCTTGATGCGTTTGGAGCATTCGGCCTTGTCTATGTCCAGCTTCTCGCAGATCCTGCTCTGAAGCACGATTCCATCCGATATGCACGAGGCTATACTGGAGTAGATTCCGGGGTACGCCTCGTCCGAGATCAGGTTCTCGCCTTCGGACCTCATTGCGGAATTCGGTCCCAGAAAACATTTCTTCAAGGATTCGTCAAAGGTGTCGCAGTTCATCTCCAGATGATATCTGGGTATACCTCCGACGGTCATGTACGTGCGGATTGCATCGTAATCGTTCATGTTGGGGTGGAACTCCATGCACTCTCTGAATCCGAGTTCCTTCACCTCCAGACGTTCCATGAACCTTCCGTACAGAGGGTTCTTGATGTTGTCGATGGCATCGCGCATCATTCCCACCGACGATCCGCAGATCACGACCATGCAGTCGAGTCCTTTCAAATCCAGGTCGATGAACCTCTGGAGGATGGATGGGACGAACGGCGCGCCATCCATCAGATAGGGCAGTTCGTCGAAGATGACAAGGGTCTTCTCCTCTCTGCAGATGTCCCTCAGGATGAGCATGAGTTCCGAAAACGAATCTGTCTGAGGCGGTTCGGTTCCCATGAAGTCGCCCAGGTCTCTTCTGATGCGGACGAGGTTCTCGTAGTACGACTTCCTGGAGAACTGGAGGAAGACCGTTCTCTTGTTCTTGGAGAATTCCGCCAGAAGGGTGGATTTCCCCGTCTGGCGACGTCCGAAGACTGCGCAGGTGTTCAATCCCGGGCTGGCATAGATACTCTCCAGACGCTCCATTTCCAGCTTTCTTCCGACGAACAAGTGCTCCATGAGTGGACATAGTTGAATTTAATTTCAACTTTTTTGTTTGTTGAAATATTCTACAACTTTCATGTTCGTATGATCGTACGGAGGTCCGCTTGTTCAGACGAACACCATCTGGACTAGAATCATGTAGAGGACGGTGCCCGCACCGACGCTCAGCAGGACGTTCCTCCTCCAGGCATGGAGGCCGATAACGACGAGGCATGCTATGAGCTCGGGCAGGCCGTAAGGGTATGCGACGACCTGGGTGCTCCTCAGGCAGTACACCACGAGCATTCCGATGACGGCAGGCGGGAGCACCGCACCGATGTACTTGACCGTCGGTGGGATCTCCCGGTCCTTCGGGAACGCGATGAACGAGGCCGCACGGGTGGCGAAGGTTGCTATGGCCACGGCGGCGATCATGATCAGGGAGGACACGACGTCAAGCACTTCCCTCGACCTCCTTCCTGTCCAGCTTCTTCTTGCCCAGCAGGATCACGGCGACCATCAGCAGCATCGTCGGGAGGACGAAGTTCTCGGCACCGAACAGCGCCAGGCAGAGCACCGCTGATAACATCCCGATGAGCTCCGCCGGGCGGTTGGAGCGCCTGTACCACAGCTCCATGAACATGACGATGAACAGGGCGGTCATCGCGAACTCGATCCCGGTGGAGTCGAAGGAGATCACGGTGAACGCCAGCGACCCGATGATCGTCCCCAGGATCCAGTAGAGCTGGTTCAGGAGCGTTATGGACAGGAGGAACTTCTCCTCGTCCACGTCGTCCGGCACGTCCGTCGTGCATATCAGCGAGTACGTCTCGTCCGTCATCCCGAATATCAGGTACCAGCGCTTCTTACCGAAGCGGTTGTACCTGTCCACCAGGGACAGTCCGTAGAACACGTGCCTTATGTTGACCATCACGGTCAGGAACACCGCCTGCAGGATGGACATCCCCGGGACGAAGAAGTTCGTCGCCAGGTACTGTCCGGACCCGGCGTAGACCACGACGCTCATGAGGATGGCCCAGAGGACGTTGTATCCCTGGTCAGCGAACATGACCCCGAAGGCGGCGCCTATGAACAGATAACCCGCCAGCACCGGAATGGTGTAGGGGAACGCCCTGACGACCGCTTTTCTGTACTCTCCCATGGTACCGTGACCTGTGACGAGGACACGATAGGATTCCCATATATGCAGGTAGTGAACCGTCGCCGTCGGCCATGGCGGGTCAGGTCGTCGACATGGAATCAGGGATGTCAGCAAGCGTAACAACGATGCTCCTGATTGTACATAGCCCGACATAATTTATATCCATAAGCGTTAGCCGTAGCTCACATGAAGCTAAGGGAACTCTGGGACAAATGGACGTCCATCAATCTCATCATCCGCATAGTAGCGGGGCTTCTGATTGGTATCGTCCTTGCCTTGGTGATTCCCGGTCTTGATGGAATCTCTCTTCTCGGTACGCTCTTCGTGAACGGACTGAAGTGCATCGCACCGTTCCTGGTGTTCTTCCTGATCATCGGATCCATCGCCGGGTCCGGCAGCGGTCTGGGCTCCCGTTTCAAGACGGTCCTGATCCTGTACATCGGAAGCACCATCGTCGCGTCAGCTCTGTCCGTTGTGATGTTCTATGCGTTCCCGGTCGGAGTCACCATGCCCGATGACATCGAGGCTGTCGACTCCAACAGCGACATCAGCGTCTTCCTGATCAACCTCCTCAGCGGAATGATCGGCAACCCGCTGACAGCGCTGGTCGAGGGCAACTACCTGTGCATCCTGTTCTGGTCGGCCTTCGTCGGTGTCGTCCTCAAGGCGACCGACCTCAAGCTGGTTAAGGACGTGGCTCAGGGAATCGCGGACCTCATCACGAAGCTCGTGAGGATCATCATCGAGTTCGCTCCCATCGGAGTGCTCGGAATCGTGTACGGAATCGTGTCCGACTACGGGATGGAGGTGTTCGTCGACTACGGCGCCCTCATCATCCTCCTGGTCGTCTGCATGGCAATCGTGATGTTCATCACGAACCCCCTCATCGGCGGGCTGCTCATGCGCAAGAACCCCTACCCTCTCCTGTACAAGTGTCTCCGTGAGAGCGGAATCATGGCGTTCCTCACCAGGAGCTCGGCCGCGAACATCCCCGTCAACATGAACCTGTGCGACAAGCTGGGTCTGGACAAGGAGTTCTACTCCGTGTCGATTCCGCTCGGTGCCACGATCAACATGAACGGAGCGGCCGTGACCATCACGATCATGTCCCTGTGCGCGGCGTACACGCTGGGCATGGACATCCCGATCGCCGCTGCGTTGCTGCTGTGCATCATCTCGACCATCGCGGCCTGCGGAGCTTCCGGAGTCAGCGGAGGTTCCCTCCTGCTGATCCCCATGGCATGCTCCCTGCTCGGCCTTCCGCCGGAGGCGGCTGACATGATGATCGGAATCGGGTTCGTGATCGGAGTCATCCAGGATTCTGTCGAGACCGCACTCAACTCCTCCGCCGACGTCTTCTACACATCCGTGTCCGAGGTCGTCGAGTGCAGGAAGAAGGGTGAAGTCCCGCACTACAACTTCTGAAAACAGGTCCGGGCGGTGGAATCCCGTCCGGCCTCCTTTCCATTTTCTGGGACATAACGCATCGAAGCAGCGGATGCACTTTGAAATGATGTGAAAATAAGGGAATCGGTTTGAGGGCCCCCGGAGGGGCCCGTGTTGATCGTCTTCACTCCAGGAACTTCGTCCTGAGGTTCCTGAGATCCCTGAGGATGACCCTCTGCTCCGCGGAGGCGATGATCCTCTTGGTCTTGGCGAAGGTGTCGGGGTTCAGGGAGATGCAGTCGATTCCCTGCTCCACCAGGAACTCCGTGAACTCGGGGTAGACCGAGGGTCCCTGTCCGCAGATGCTCACGTGCTTGCCGTGCTCGTGGGCGACCTTGATGAGCTGTGCGATGGCCCTCTTGACGCCCTCGTTCCTCTCGTCGAAGTACCCCATGTGTCCGAGGATGTCCGAGTCCCTGTCGCTTCCCATGACCAGCTGGGTCAGGTCGTTGGATCCGATGGAGAACCAGTCGCAGTACTCGCAGAACTTGTCGGCCATGAAGATGTTCACGGGGATCTCGGCCATGAAGTAGAGCTTGAAGTCCTTGCCGCGCCTGAGCCCGACGGATCTCATCATGTCGGTGATGTCCTCGACCTCCTCGATGGTCCTGACGAACGGGAGCATCATGTTGAGGTTCTTGAGTCCCATCTCGTCCCTGACCTTCTTGATGGCCTTCAGCTCGCACATGAACGCCTCGCGGTAGCTGTCGGAGACGTACCTGGAGCATCCCCTCCATCCGATCATGGGGTTGTCCTCGTTGGGCTCGTAGTCCGCACCGCCCTTCATGTCGCGGTACTCGTTGGTCTTGAAGTCGGAGGTCCTGAGGGTGATGGGCCTGGGGTAGAACGCCCTGCAGACCTTGGCGATTCCCTCGGCGAGCTTGTCGATGAGCTCGTCCGCCCTGCCCTCCTCGATGACGGCGCAGGGGTGCTCCCCGATGTAGTTGGTGAAGAGGAACTCGCTGCGCATCAGTCCGACACCGTCGCACTGGAGCTTGGCGATCTCCTCGGCCTTGGCGGGCATGGACATGTTGACCATGACCTTCGTCCCGGTGATGGGGACGTACTCGGCAGCCGCGACGGGCGTGGCGGCCTGGGAGTTGCCCTCGTCGGGGGACGCCTTCTTCAGGATGCCCTTGTAGACGGTACCTGTGGTTCCGTCGACGGTGACGTCCATGCCGTCCTTCAGGATCTCGGTGGCGTTGCCGGTTCCGACGACGCAGGGGGTTCCGAGCTCCCTGGAGATGATGGCGGCGTGGCAGGTCATGCCTCCCTCGTCGGTGACGATGGCGGCGGCCCTGCTCATGGCGGGGACCATGTCGGGCATGGTCATATCGAGGTGTCGTAGATGATGACCTTTCCGGTGGCGAGGCCGGGGCTGGCTCCGAGTCCGGTGGCGACGACGTCCTCACTGTTGGCGGCGGCTCCGACTGACTCGTTGGTGGCGGAGTTGCCTGTGGCTGTGATGGGCCTCGCCTGGACGATGTAGGCCTTGTCGTTCTCGACGCACCACTCCATGTCCATGGGCTTCTCGTAGTGGATCTCGATCTGCCTTCCGATCTCGGCGATCTCCTGGATGCGGTCGTCGGGGATCTTCTGGGATTTGACCATGTCCTTGGGCATGTCCTGCTTGACGACGCCGCCCTTCTCCCCGCGGACGTACTTCCAGGTCTGCGTTGAGATCCTTTTCTTCAGGATCTCCATCTTCTGCTTGTCGACCACGTAGGTGTCGGGTGTGACCTCTCCGCCGACGATGGCCTCTCCGAGACCGTAGCCGGCCTCGATGACGATCTGCTTGGCCCCGCTGTTGGGGTCCACTGTGAACATGATGCCGGAGAACTCGGAGTTGACCATCCTCTGCACGACGACGGCCAGTTTGACGTCCTCGTGGGCGAACCCCTGCTTCTCGCGGTACGCGATGGCCCTGGCGGTGAAGAGCGAGGACCAGCATTTCCTGATCTTGTCGAAGAGGTCCTCCTCGTCGCGGACGTTGAGGTAGGTCTCCTGCTGCCCGGCGAAGCTGGCGTCCGGGAGGTCCTCCGCAGTGGCGCTGGACCTGACGGCGACGAACCCGGCCTTTCCCTTGGGGATGAGGATCCTGTACTTGGACACGATGTCCTTCTTCAGGTCCTGGGGGATGTCGCACTCCTCGAACATCGCCCTGATCTTGTCGGACGCGGCGGCGAGGCTGTCGTCGGAGTTCCTGTCGATCCCGGCGAGCTCCTGGGCGACCTTCTCCATGAGGTTGCTGTTCTGGATGAAGTAGTCGTAGGCGGCTGTGGTGAGGACGAATGCCTCGGGGACCGGGAATCCGGCGTTGGTGAGTTCGCCGAGGTTCGCGCCTTTGCCTCCGACGATGGGTATGTCTTCCACGTGCAGTTCGTTAACATCCACGATCTTCTTATCCATGGCAATCCCTGTGAACTTGAACGGGTTTGGATCAGGCCGATTGACCTTGCTGGGCCTCTGTATCATTTCACTACTTTTATTCTTTCCATAGATTATAGGGGAGGCGTCGGCCGCAGGTCGTGGGTCGGTCTGCGATTTCCGTCCACGTTTTTACGAAATACGGATTTCTGCTACGAATTCCATACATAAAAGTACGGTATCGTTCCAAAAAGTGGGGATTTGTCTTCGGATGCTACAAAGAGTTTAAATGATTGTCACGATACGGAATCTCAGTGGTACCAATGCACATGGAGATTTGCTGGCATGGTAGGGGCGGACAGGGTGTCGTCACAGCGAACGAGATCCTCGCCGAGACCGCCATAGCCGCGGGAATGTACGTCAAGGCCTTCCCTGAGTTCGGACCCGAGAGGATGGGAGCGCCCATCAGGGGTTTCACCAGGATCGCCGACACACCCATCAGGGTCCACAGTCAGGTCTACGAGCCCGATGTGGTCATCATCATGGACGGGACGCTCGTCGGTAAAGTCGACGTCACCAGGGGCATCAAGAAGGACTCCGTCATCCTCGCCAACTACACGGGGACCCCCAAGGAGCTCCAGGACGCTCTCATGACCGACGTCGAGTGCCACACCCTCGATGCCAACAGGATCGCCATCGAGGAGATCGGCAAGCCCATGGTCAACACGGTCATGCTCGGTGCCCTCATCAAGTGCGTGGACATCGTCCCGTACGACCAGCTCGAGGACCAGATCACCAACAAGTTCACCGGAAAGCTTTCCGACAAGGTCATCGTGAAGAACCTCTCAGCACTGAAGAGGGGATACAAGGAGGTGCAGTGAAATGGCATTGGCTAACATCAAGGACCTGGTCATCGGAGGACGCATCGTCAAGGCCGGATCCTCCGAGAACTTCCCCACCGGGGACTGGAGGAGCTACGTCCCGGTCGTCGACCAGGACAAGTGCATAGACTGCTACACATGCTGGATCTACTGCCCTGACAACAGCATCGTCTTCAGGGACGACAAGATGTCCGGCATCAAGATGAGCCACTGCAAGGGCTGCGGGATCTGCGCCAAGGTCTGTCCCAAGAAGGCCATCACAATGAAGGAGGAGTGAGGATGACACACGACATC
This sequence comes from uncultured Methanomassiliicoccales archaeon, assembly GCA_949295765.1. Lineage (GTDB taxonomy): Archaea > Thermoplasmatota > Thermoplasmata > Methanomassiliicoccales > Methanomethylophilaceae > Methanoprimaticola. The sequence goes on from CASFMM010000010.1 coordinate 27,650, forward strand.
GCAATCAACGGAGACAACGCAGTCGCACTGGCCTGGAGGCAGGTCGATCCCGACGTGTGCGCGGCGTACCCCATCACCCCTCAGACAATCATCGTCGAGAAGTTCGCCGAGTACGTCGCCAACGGCGAGGTCACCACGGAGTTCGTCTGCGTGGAGTCCGAGCACTCCGCCCTGACCCTGTGCACGTCCGCCGCATCGGCCGGAGCGAGGACGTTCACCGCCACAGCGTCCCAGGGACTGGCGTACATGTGGGAGATGATGCCCATCACCGCGGCCATGAGGGTCCCGATCATCATGGCCGTCGCCAACAGGGCCGTCTCCGGTCCCATCAACATCAACAACGACCACGGAGACGCGATGTCCGCCCGCGACTGCGGATGGCTCCAGCTGTACTCCGAGAACGTCCAGCAGGCGTACGACAACTCGATCATCGCACCGAGGATCGCGGAGCACCACGAGATCCAGCTCCCCTGCCTGGTCAACCTGGACGGATTCATCCTGTCCCATGCCATCGAGAGGATGACCATGGTCGAGACCATGGACGTCAGGGAGTTCGTTGGAGAGTACGAGCCCCTGTACCCCCTGCTCGACTACAAGCACCCCGTCTCCCACGGAAACATGGACGGACCCGACTACTACTACCCGCACAAGTACCAGTCCGTGCTCGCCATGAACAAGGCACTGGAGGTCGCTGAGGAGGTCTTCAAGGAGTTCGCCGACATGACCGGAAGGGAGTACCACCTGGTCGACGAGTACATGTGCGACGACGCCGAGTTCGTCGCGGTCATCCTCGGATCCTCGTTCGGAACCATGAAGGAGACCGTGGACCAGCTCCGCGCCGAGGGAATCAAGGCCGGATGCGCCATGCCCCATGTCTACAGGCCTTGGCCGGAGGCGGCGCTCGCCAAGGTCATGAAGGGCAAGAAGGCCGTCGCGGTCTTCGACAAGCACCTGAGCATCGGCGCCTACGGACCCATGTACCCCGAGGTCGTCGCCGCGGCCGCCGACCTGGACTCCATGCCCAAGATGTACAACGTCATCTACGGACTCGGAGGGGCCGACGCCACTGTCGCGGGATTCAAGAAGATGATGGAGGAGATCAACGAAGGCAAGGCCGCCAAGGTCACCTATCTGGGGGTGAAGGCATGACATCACTGTCTCTCAAGGAACTCAACAAGCTGCCAGTCAGGCTCGCCAGCGGGCACAGGCTCTGCGCAGGATGCGCCGAGTCCATCGTCGTGAAGCAGATCCTCATGGGAACATCCGACCCCGTCGCGGTCTCCCTGTCCACGGGATGCCTGGAGGTCTCCACCACCGTGTTCCCGTACACATCCTGGAACACGCCCTACATCCACACCGCCTTCGGAAACGGAGCGGCGACATGCGCAGGACTCGAGACCGCCTACGTCGCCCTGAAGAAGAAGGGCAAGATCAAGGGCGACATGAAGTTCGTCAACTTCGCCGGTGACGGTGCCACATACGACATCGGACTCCAGGCCCTGTCCGGAGCCATGGAGAGGGGGCACAGGATGATGTACGTCTGTCTCAACAACGAGGCGTACATGAACACTGGTATCCAGAGGTCCTCCGCGACCACCCTCGGAGCAAGCACCACCACCTCCTGGGCGGGATCCGTCCAGTCCGGTAAGAAGGAGTTCTCCAAGGACCTGACCGAGATCATGGTCGCTCACAACATCCCCTACGTCGCCCAGGTCTCCCCCCACAACTGGAGGGACACAGTCACCAAGGCGTCCAAGGGATTCGCCGCGGACGGCCCCAGCTTCATCAACTCGATCTCCCCCTGCCCCAGGGGATGGAGGTTCCCCTCCGACGAGACCATCAACATGGCCCGTCTGGCCGTGGAGACCTGCGTCTGGCCCCTGTTCGAGGTCGTCGACGGAAAGTACGCCCTCACAGCCGAGAGCGCCAGGATCGCCGACGGAAAGGTCGAGAAGAAGCCCGTCATGGACTGGCTCACCGCCCAGGGAAGGTTCAAGCACCTCCTGCAGGACAGGTGGGAGCCCGTCGCCGAGGCCTACCAGGACGAGGTCGACAGGCGCTGGAAGAAGCTCATAAAGCTGACCGAGCTCGACCTCTGAGAACCCTGACAAACCAATTCAGGCCCCTTCGGGGGCCATCTTCTCACACATCGTCGTCAAAATGCGATATGCCTGATGCATGGTTCGTGTTCACAGGACGATCCTCTCGGAGAAGACCTTGGGGACCACGCCCCAGAACGCCATCCCGTAGAGGATGACCTCTCCGTGCATACCGTGGTAGTAGCGCCTTTCGTGGATCTGGCGTAAACCTTCAGATGCCTCACTATCGAGCGACTTCTCGGTGTCGGACACCTTCAGCTCCATGATGATCGGCCTGTCACCCTCATCCTTCGGAGTCAGGATGATGTCTAGACGTCCGTTGCCCTTCTGCCTCTCGCATTCGACATCGTATCTCCAGATCATGCCGTGCAGGCACAGGAATATGGCGAGCTTGTAGTCGGACTCGTCTCTGAGGTCGAAGTAGCTGCTGTCATCCAGGAGGGTGGTGAGCAGCTCCTCCATCGCGTTGCAGTCCCCATCCATGGTGGCGATCGCGAACTCCTTGAACAGGCGGTCGCTGATCGGGAACATGTCCTTCAGTACGCGATCGATCATCCTCATGACCTCTTTGTTGGGGACCGAGATGTCAAACCGGCCGTCATCTCTCGGAGCTATCCTGAGGTATCCGGTCATGACCATGAGGGAGAGCAGGTTGTCGAGGCCGGTTCTGCGCATGTCATCATATGTCATGTCCATGCTGATGTCCGACACTGCTGCGTTTCCGCTGATGATATCCGCGATTGCTTCCACTGATTCTTTGTCGGATCTGTTCAGCATCCATCTTATCGGTTTGTCGTTCCCAGACCTGGCCCAGTACCCTTCTGGTGTGAAGTCGCTCTGCACGTACGTCAGCAGGGAGAACGGGTTGTACACATCCGTGTTGCCGAAGCGGTAACCGTCGTACCATTCCCTCACCTCATCCATCTTATCGAGATGTTCGCATTCTTCGAGTATAGTCAAGACCTCTGATTCGGTGAATCCGAATCTCTCATCAGATCTGACAGACAGGATGTTGTTCACGTAGAGGTTGTTGACGCCTGAGAACATTCCGGATTTTGCCACTTGCATGATTCCGGTGATGTAGGCCATCTGGAGGCATTCGTTGTCCTTGAGGGTGGCCGACATGAAGCTAGAGAGGAACTTCAGGATCCTGTCCTGAGATTTCATTCCGAATGTGTCTGTCAAGGCACGGTCGTATTCATCGATGAGGATGATGACATCGACCTCATGATGGTCATGGAGCATGTGGCATAGGGTTTTCACCGTCCTCGAGAGTAGGCGCTCGCTCGCTGTCCTTTTGATGACGGCAAGCATGTCTTCTTTATCGGATCCACTCACTTTTTCGGATTCCAGAAGATATCCGAAATCACCGAGAAGTTCCCTCATTGTTTCCATGAATCCATCCAGGAACGATTCGTAACTCTCATCAGATACCGGAACTGTATCCTTCAGATTGATGCTGATGACGGGGAACTTGTTCCTGTATCTGTCGTAATCCTGATATCTGGATATTGCGAGATCGTCGAACCAGGTATTGTCTTTGTACTTGAGGTTGAAGAACGCGTCGAGCATGGTCATGTTTGTGGATTTCCCGAACCTGCGCGGGCGTGTGTACAAAAAGACTCCCGAATCATCCTGATCCAGGATATCCTTTATCAGCAGGGACTTGTCGATGTACAGCTTATCACGTATGCGGATGTTCCGGAACGAGAGTCCGCTCGTACTCGCCTGCCTCATGTCTTCGGATATGACGTTCGAAGTCATAAGTGTCACCTTCTCGTCCACGGGAGTATTCTCAAGGGGTTTCGCGGATTTCGGTGACCCGTGTATATCAGACATTCCATCCATCGGAACGAAATCGGATACGATAGACAAGAGGGAGTAAGCTATACACTAGCGATGTTCTATCTAAATGCGGCTGCCAAGACGTGTGGCATCTGGATTGATTTGGCTAGAACCAATATTCGAGAAAAGCCTCTCGGCCACAAGATAGAAGAGAAGAAGTGGTTGACAGCGTGTCTGAGTTCCCGTAGGCTTGCGCACTACAGTACAGACAGATACGCGGGCGGA
>CASFMM010000011.1 GCA_949295765.1 uncultured Methanomassiliicoccales archaeon
ATTCGTCTTCGACGGGAAGCCCAACGAGATGAAGGCCGGGACCATCGAGGAGCGCATCGCCCGCAGGGAGAAGGCCATGGTGGAGTACCAGCAGGCCCTTGAGGAGGGTGATCTTAAGAAGGCGTTCTCGAAAGCCCAGCAGACCTCCCGCATGACCCCGGACATCCTGGAGACCTCAAAGGAGCTGCTGACGCTGCTCGGCATCCCCGTGGTGCAGGCCCCGAGCGACGGGGAGGCGCAGGGCGCGTACATGTGCCTGAAGGGTGACGTCTACGCGTCCGCGTCACAGGACTACGACTCGCTCCTCTTCGGAGCGCCGCTGCTTGTCAGGAACCTCACGATATCCGGCAGGAGGAAGGTCCCCGGCAAGAGCGTCTACAAGGACGTGAAGACCGAGATCGTAGATTCCAAGCAGATGCTCGAGGACCTCGGCATCACCAGGGAGCAGCTGGTGGACGTCTGCATCTTGATAGGCACCGACTTCAACGCCGGCGTCCCCGGGATCGGCCCGAAGAAGGGCCTCAAGCTGATCCAGAAGCACGGCGACCTGGAGACGGTGATGTCCAAGACCGACATCGACATCCCCGAGTACGAGGACGTCAGGGCGATCTTCCTGAACGGCCCGAAGTCCGACGACTACTCGGTGAAGCCCGGCAGGGCCGATCCGGAGGGCGTGCTGGAACTCATGACCGACCACGGGTTCTCCTACGACAGGGTGAACACGGTCCTCAACAAGATCGAGGCCGCCCGCAAGGCCGAGTCGAACAGGAAGAAGCAGAGGTCCCTGGACCAGTGGTTCTGACACTGCGGCGATTCCGTGTACATAGGTCCATCCGAAGACACCGAGATCGACGATGTGATCTCATTCTACACCGACGGATGCTCCGAGATGGTCGAGGACCTGCTGCCGGAGGGCAGCAGATGCGTTTACCCCTCGGCCCAGATGGTCCGGGAGGCCGCCGGAGAGGGTGGGCTCATAGTTGCCAGGGACGGGAGACGGGTGGTCGCGGCATGCATCGTCGACCGCCACTGCGACGATGCGTACCTGAAAGCGACATGGTCCGTCGAACTGGACCCGGGGGAGTTCCTGGTCCTCCACGCGCTGCGCGTGTCGCCGGACCACAGAGGCATGGGTCTGGCCGGAGGGCTGGTCGACACGGCCCTGAGGGTGGCACGCGAGAAGGGCGCCCGCTCCGTCAGGCTGGACTGCCTGGACGGGAACGAGAGGGCGTTCGGGGTGTACCTGTCCCGCGGATTCGTCCAGACGGACGTCGCCACGATCACCTACGAGGACATCGGCGTCCCGATGAGGTTCCGTCTCTTCGAGATGGTGCTCCGAGGGGCCGCATCAGCATCTGACGGTCAGCCTGACCAGGCTGCACCCCTCGGCCAGGCGCTTGGAGAAGACGTCGCGGCACCTCTTGTAGGAATTGAACCTCTTCTCAGCGGCCTCGACGTCGCCGTAGACCTTCCAGCAGCCTATGCACCTGCTGCATCTCCCCTCGTTCTCGATGTATCCCCTGACATCCTCCATCGGATAGTCCAGGAACACCCCCACCTCGGGAGGTACGGTGGGGCAGTGGGCGAACCTGTCGAACAGTTCCGCCAACGTGGAGCTGCAGCTCTTCGCGGCGTAGCCGTAGCACGCCAGGAAATCCCTGACCTCCGGATCTGCCAGACGGGCCTCCAGGAGCCTGGGGCGGTATACGTACAGGAGGCATCCCTCGTCGTCGATGACGAGGGCGTCCATCCTGAGCCCCCTATGCGAGAGCTCGAACTCCTGGGACGAGACTTGGCTGAGAATACCATGAGGGTCGGAGTTCACCCTGAACATGCTTCCGCACTTCATGCCGGCAAGTGTCGGCGCGCAGTGACGGACGATGCGTTCGTGCAGGTCAGGAACGGAGGTTTGGTCGCCCTCGGGGCATGTCTCGTATTCGAGGGTACCAGGCTCATGGAATACTATGTCGTCGGAAAGTCCCCCTTCCCTGCACTCACGGTTCTCCGGCCTCATGGTATTTAGGACATCCTAAAGTAAGTATATAATGATTTAGGCTCGATTAAAAATTTATAATGAATCCTAAAACATCTTCCGATGGGATTCCGGTCGTTAGCGATAAACATCCGGCATCCGATACGGTCGGCGATGGAAGGAATGTGGTTCGCGGACGCTCACCTGCATGTGACCGAGACGGGGCTAAGCGAACGCTATCCCGACATCGGTGACGCAGGAATCCTGTTCGGATGCACCGCCAGACCTTCCGAATGGGATGCCCTTACTTCCTGCCGCATCCCAGGCACTGTGAGGTTCTACGGCGTCCATCCATGGTACTCGGACGAATGGAACGGTGATGTGGCCCAAAGGCTAGCCTTTGTCATGGAGAGCGATCAGAACGCTCACGTCGGGGAGATCGGCCTGGACTCCAAACGCGGGAACCTGGGCGACCAGACACCCGCATTCGTGGAACAGCTCGATCTCGCATCACGGTTCGGAAGGGTCGTCAACATCCACATGATCGGGTGCGAGAAGGAGGTTCTCGACGCCCTGAGGGCCCACGCCAAGGGATGCCGCGCGATCGTCCTCCATTCGTTCTCGTCCGAGAGCTACGTGAAACCGTTCGCCGAGATCGGCTGCATGTTCTCGATCAACCCCCGGATACTGGCCAGGTCGGACGCCCGCCTGGTCCGCCTGATGTCGTCCATCCCCGAGGACAGACTGCTGCTGGAGACCGACGCGCCCTACGTCCCGAAGGACTTCTCGGGGATGCGGGGTTTCGCGCACACCCTCGCCGAAAGGACCAGTTCGGACGGCGAAGGATTGATGAGACTTGCCCTGGATAACGCGAGGAGGATAACTGATGTCTGACATGAGCGAGAGGACGGGTCTGCTGGTGGGCGACGAAGGGGTCAGGAGACTCTCGGAGGCCTCGGTCATACTGGCCGGCGTCGGAGCCGTCGGCGGCTACGCCCTGGAGGGCCTCGTGAGGGCGGGTGTCGGCAGGATACGCGTCGTGGACGCGGACGCGTTCAGCGACAGCAACCTCAACCGCCAGATACTGGCGACCGTGGACACCATAGGCCGCCCCAAGGCAGAGGTCGCCTGCGAGAGGGCGAGGTCCATCAACCCCGGGATCGAGATAGAGCCCATGTCCGTACTGGTGGAGGACTCCACCGTGGACGACATACTGTCCAGAGACTACGACATCCTGGTCGACGCCATAGACACCGTCAGATGCAAGATATCCCTGCTCAGAAGGGCGTCCGAAACCGGCATCCCCACGTTCTCCTCCATGGGTGCCGCACTGCACCTGGACACGCAGAGGATCCGCGTCGCACCGCTGAGGAAGACCTCGGTCTGCCCCCTGGCCGGGGCCGTCAGGAAGGGTCTGAGGGACCTCGACACATCCAACATAACCTGCGTGTACTCCGAGGAGCCGCCCATGGCCGTCCCGACGGAAAGGGACGACCACGGCAAGAGCGTACTCGGCTCCCTCCCCACAGTCCCGGCGATCTTCGGCATGACGCTGGCCAACCTGGCCATCATGAGGATCCTGTCAGACGACCCAGACGGACGGAAAACGCTATAACCGACGGCTCAATCACCCGGTCATGGGAAAGAACAACGTCAAGATGATGGGCGTCGCAGCAGTCGTCATCGTCGTCTGCCTTCTCGCCTCCTGGCTCTACCTCTGAGCGGTCCCCGCTCCAGCGAACGCATATGCATGCATTCGACAGCCGTTAGGCTGCGCTTACTCTAAATCGGCGTCATGCGATTATCCATCTTGCAGAAATCCAACATCACGATCATGGCAGTCGCCGCGGTCGTCATCGTCGTCTGCCTGCTGGGCTCATGGGCCTACATGGATGATGAGGACGACGCCGGGTTCAGGGACCCGGTGATCGGCGACTACGACACGTTCATCATGACCGTCTCATATGTGGACGGGCAGTCGGTGAACCACAGGTACACGTCCACACTGACCGCCATCTGGGACGACGGCACCCGCAGCTACTACTCTCTCTACGACGACGGGAGCAGCTACGCATGGGACTCGGAATTCTCCGGGAACTGGGCCGACTTCTCCACCCTGGAGCTGATCGGCGAGGAGACCGTGGACTCCCCCGTGTTCGGACCCGTGGACTGCGAGGTCTATCTGAGCGAGGAGTACGGCCAGATGTACTGGTTCAACCCAGACTACCCCAACTTCGTGAAGATCGAGAGGACATACGACGACGGAAGCGTCGAGACCACGTACCTGCAGGACAGCACGCAGTTCGGAGATGCGCCCGAGTTCACCGCCCTGGACACCAGGGGCCCCGTCCCGGGTGACTACAGCATCTACGAGATGTACGGCTCGGACGGACACATCATCGGCAGCTACGCATACTACGTGAACTCCGTCGAGGACGGTATGGTCTGGTACGAGATCTTCGACGACGGGACCGGCCTCACAGTCAGCGACGTATGCCCTGTAGAGGAGTACATTTGGAGCCCCTCGGAGTACGGCGAGCACGTCGCGGTAACCCTGGTCAGGAGTGACATGGGGACATTCCTCTGCGACGTCTACCAGTACACGGCGGTGGACACCGTTCTCATCTACATGGTCGACTCCACCACAGGCGTCCTCTGCATGATAGAGAACCATGCGAGCGGTGAGACCTACAGCGAGGTTCTGACGTACAGCACACATGTCTCATCCGAGTGGGCCTACGAGGGACTCAGGGAAGCGGACGCCGGAGACTACGGCGCATACTCGTACATCACCGGGAACGCGGAAGGGGTCACCGGATGCGGAACCGTCTTCATGGAGGTGGAGACCGTCTATGACGGCACCCCCAGCGTGACGGTCGTCGGCGACGGGATCTCTGAAAGGATGGACTGGTACCCGATATTCACCATGGAGAAGTACGAGGCCGTGGGAACCGAGACGGTCTGCACCTACTACGGGGACCTGGTGTGCGACGTTGTCGTCACCGAGTCCGCGGACGTCACCATGACCTACCTGGTCCACGACGGGGTCGTACACAGGGAGAGGGCGGACTTCTCCGACGGCACCTGGATTGTGATGGACACCGTGTTCAACACAGTCCTGGAGCACCCTCCGTCCCCGGACGAGAGCTTCATCGCCGACCCCGAGGTCGGGGACAGGCTCTTGTATCACATGTACGTCGACAACATCTACCACTCCGACGTCACCATGGAGATCGTCTCCGCCGGGGACGGCGTCTACGAACTCTCCCTTGCGGGAGGGGACACGATGACCGTGACCGAGGATCGGCTGCTGAGCGGAGAGTGGATGACCGATGGCTTCGAGTTCCGCGGCAACGCATACCTCGAGACCGACAACGGGTACAGGTACATGGACGTCTACACCGGCGAGTTCGAGGAGGGCAAGGTCACCGTCTTCGTGGGAAGCGACGGCGTTCCCTATTTCGTGAACTGCACATTGTCCGACGGCACGAAGTACATGCTCGACTTCGCAGACGCCTCTTGGGTGTACTGACAAAAACCTATGAGCGGGGGTCTGTCCCCCGTCCCCTCATTCTGACGGAGGCGCCCGTCCGTCGGCGGACGGGTCCCTCCCCATCCTCTCCAGGTTCCTGCGGATGTACCTGAGCGCGAACACGCCCGACGCCGCCACCACGGTAGTCCCGATGATCTCCCCGGCGGTGACGCCCCACCAGATCATGGTGAGCGACATCATAGGGACCATGGCGTAGCACAGCGGGATGCGCAGGAAGTTGCGGAGCATCGTGGCGCCCATGGACCAAAGGCCCTTGCCGACCGACTGGAACAGGCTGGATGTGAGTATCCCCACCATGCAGAACGGCAGGAACAGGCAGCCGATCCTGACGAACCTGGTCATCTCCTCCGCGAGGGCCTCCGCGGACCCCGTGTAGGTGAACATGTGGACCAGCACCGGCGCCGCGACTATCGCCACTATGGCGATGGTCACCATCAGGGCGATGCCGTACTTCAGCGCGTAGACGTAGACCGCCTTGATACGCTCGTAGCTCCGCTGCCCGTAGGCGGCCGCGCTGATGGGGACCAGCGCGGAACCGAAGGACACGGCGAACACCATCAGCAGGTCCAGGATCCTCCACCCGGTGGTGTAGATGGCCACACCGTTGACCGGGTCGACGGACTCTATTATGAGGTTCATGAAGAGCGTGGAGATCGAGATCAGGATCATCTCTAGGGACGCCGGCAGGCCCACCCTCATGATGTCCCTGTCCAGCTCGCGGTCGAACCTGAAGCCCCTGAAGCTGAGTGTGACGTACATGTCGCCGCGCCTGTAGTAGCGCACCGCTATCCCGGCCGCCATGAGGGCGGACAGGGCGCTGGCGATCGCCGCACCCTCGAGGCCCAGCCCTAGCCCGAAGATCAGGACCGGGTCCATGACCAGATGAACGACGACCCCCGCAATCTGGATCGTCATCGACTTCCTGGCGTCACCCTCCGACCTGAGCAGGGCGCTAAAGATGAAGCTGAGCATGTAGATCGGGGAGCACACCATTATCGGGATGCCGTAGGCCAGGGTCTCGTCGATGTAGTCGCCCGCGCCGGCCGCGGAGAATATCTGCTCCGAGAACAGCGCGAACACCGCCGTAATGACGAACCCCACGATGACCCCCATGACCAGGACCTGGGCGGCGACCCTGCTGGCCCCCTCCTTGTCTCCGACGCCTATGCGCCTGGCGATGGCCTGGGAGGCACCCACGCCGAGACCGTTGCCGATGCCGATCAGGATGAAGAAGAACGGGAAGACCACGCCTGTGGCGGCCAGCGCGGCGGTCCCCAGTCCGGACACCCAGATGGCGTCCACGAAGTTGTTCAGCGACTGGACTATCATGCCGATGGCGATCGGCACGACCATCGCGATCAACGACTTCCTCGGGTCCCCGAGGATGTTTCCAGTTCTCTTCTCCGGCTCCGTCATACGCGTCCCTCCCCTGTCAGAGGCCCGATAACCCGACGGCTATATGAATGGGCATCTGGACGTCGGGCAGCAGATCCCCGAGACGATGTTCGGGACGGTGGTGTGCGGCCTCTGAAGCGACGGGACCCTCCACGCTGCTTCCCCCCCCCCCTTCGACATTCTTTTATCATATGCCCGGATAGCCGAACCGACTCACCGGGGAAAGAGAACCCCCGGCAAAGAGGGAATGCGATGATAAAGCAGATCCGTGCCAATTATGACGCCAAGGGCATCGAGAGGGATGTCCAGGCATACTGGGATGAGACCGACGCCTACCACAAGACGAAGGAGCACCGCGCGAACGGCGAGAGATTTTACTTCGTCGACGGACCGCCCTACACCACGGGAGCGATCCACCTGGGCACCGCGATGAACAAGACCGTCAAGGACATCCTGCTCAGGTACTGGAGGATGTGCGGCTACAACGTCCGCGACCAGCCCGGGTTCGACATGCACGGCCTCCCCATCGAGGTCAAGGTCGAGAAGAACATCGGCGTCCATTCCAAGAAGGACATCGAGGAGCTGGGGATCGACAAGTTCGTGTCCACCTGCAGGGACTTCGCCCTGGGCCTCCACTCCGACATGACCGAGCAGTTCAAGCAGCTCGGGGTGTGGATGGACTGGGAGCACCCCTACCAGACCATCAAGCTCGACTACCTCGAGTCCGCGTGGTGGACCATCCAGAAGGCCGAGGAGAAGAAGCTCCTGAAGGCCTCCAGCAGGGTCGTCACCTGGTGCCCCAGATGCGAGACCGCCCTGGCCGAGGCCGAGATCGAGTACTGGGACGAGACCGACCCCTCGATCATGGTCAGGTTCCCCCTGAAGAGCGGCGACGGGTCGCTCCTCATATGGACCACCACCCCCTGGACCCTCGCGGCCAACATGGCCGTGGCCGTCCACCCCGACTTCGACTACGCCAAGGTCAGGATGAAGGGCGCCTCCGGCGAGGAGACCGTCTACGTCCTGGAGTCCCAGGCCGAGTACGTCATGCAGAAGGGAGGGTACGAGAGCTTCGAGGTCCTGGAGAGGATGAAGGGCAAGGACATGGAGGGCATGGAGTACCTCCCGCCCTTCGAGAACGAGAACGTCCCGAAGTCCGAGTGGACCTTCAGGGTCGTCACCGCCGACTACGTCGAGAAGGACAACACCGGACTCGTCCACACGGCGCCCGGGCACGGACCGGACGACTACGAGACCGGAAAGAGGTACGGCATCTCCCCGTTCTGCCCCGTGGCCGAGAACGGAAGGTACACCGACGAGTTCCCCCTCATGGCCGGCAAGAAGGTCAAGACCGTCGCGGACGAGGTCATCAAGATCCTCGACGAGAAGGGCCTGATGTACAACAAGAGCAAGATCAAGCACAGGTACGGACACTGCTGGAGATGCAAGTCCCCGATCATCTACAGGAACACCAGGCAGTGGTTCATCACCGTGCCCGACATCAAGGACGAGATGCTGTCCGAGATCGACCGCGTCAAATGGGTCCCCGACTGGGCCGGCTCCACCAGGGAGAGGAACTGGGTCGAGGGCGCCAGGGACTGGTGCATCTCCAGACAGAGGTACTGGGGGATCCCCATGCCCGTCTGGGAGTGCGAGTGCGGCGAGAGGAAGGTCGTCGGACAGTACGAGGAGCTCAAGGAGGGCGACGGGTACACCGAGGGGATGGACACGCACAGGCCCTGGATCGACGGCGTCACGTTCAAGTGCCCCAAGTGCGGCAAGACCATGCACAGGATCCCGGACGTCCTGGACGTCTGGTTCGACTCCGGTGTCGCCGCCTGGGCCGACCTGGGCTACCCCAGGAGGAAGGACGAGTTCGACCTCTGGTGGCCCCCGAGGTTCATCGTGGAGGCCCACGACCAGACCCGCGGATGGTTCTACTCCCAGCTGGGAGCCGGAGTCATCTCCTTCGACAGCGCCCCCTACGACGAGGTCATGATGCACGGATGGGTGCTGGACCCCAAGGGACAGAAGATGTCCAAATCCCTGGGCAACGTCATCGAGCCCCTGGACCTCATCGACCAGGTCGGAGCGGACTCCCTCAGGTACTACCTGATCAAGAGCAACGCCCCCTGGGAGGACACAGCGTTCCAGAAGGACGGGCCGAAGAACGCCAGGAAGGTCCTGAACACCTACTGGAACGTGGTGAACTTCTCGTCCACCTACATGATCATCGACGGCTACGACCCCGACGCGCACAACCTCGAGGAGATGGCCCCGTACCTCAGGGACGAGGACCGCTGGATGATCTCCAGGACCGAGAAGATGGTCGCCTCGGCCACCGAGTTCCTGGAGTCCAGGGAGCTGCACAAGCTCGCCAGGATGCTGGACGACTACATCATGGAGGACCTCTCCAGGTGGTACGTCTGCCTCGTCAGGGACAGGTCCTGGTCCGAGGACGCCGACATGGAGAAGGACAAGAACGCCTCGTACTTCACCCTGGACTACGCCATCATGAAGACCGCCCTGGTGCTGGCCCCCATCGCCCCGTACATCGCGGAGGAGGTCTACCAGCACATGGGAGGCAAGCTCCTGTCCGTCCACATGGAGGACTGGCCCAAGTGCGACCAGAGCCTCATCGACGACGAGCTGGAGCACAGCATGTCCCTGGTCCGCGGAATCGTGGACCTCGTCGCCGCCGAGAGGGCCAAGATGGGCTCCAAGCTCAGGTGGCCCCTCCTGCAGATCTTCGTCCGCGGAAACGACGCGGGCGTCAACTCCGCGGTGAAGAGGTTCGAGGGCGTCCTGGAGGACCAGGCCAACGTGAAGAGGATCGTCTACCTCGGCAAGGACGAGATCCCGGCGACCGCCGACATCGAGCCCGTCGAGTTCGAGGAGGGCACGCTGTTCATCGACTTCAGCGTCACCCCCGAGATCGAGGCCGAGGGCTACGCCAGGGAGCTCATCAGAAGGATCCAGCAGATGCGCAAGGACATGAAGCTCAAGGTCGAGCAGTTCATCACCTGCGAGGTGTCCGCCGAGGACAGGCTGGTCGGGCTCTTCGAGACCTGGAAGGACCACATCGCCAACGAGGTCAGGGCCAAGTCCCTGACGTTCACATCCGAGCCCAAGGGCGCCGAGGTCAAGACCTGGGACGTCACAGGCAAGGACATCACCATCGGAATCTCCCCGGTGGAGTGAACCTGTGAAAACATCACCGTCCGCCGTGGATTCGGCGGCGGACGGTCCAAACGATTTCCCGTTCTTTTCTCAAATGTGAAATCCGACACCCGCCCTCACTAGGCGCTGAGCATCGATGATAGAATCCGGACAGCCCGCTTGGACCGTCCGGGACGGGGGCCGAAGCCCCCTGGGTTTCCGTCAGTCCTCCCTTCCGAGGACGAGTCCCGCGACGATGGCCGCGATGACCACGGCTGCGGCGGCCCAGACGACCGAGGATCCTGACGATCCGGATCCGATTCCGCCGTAGGGCTCCACCTCGGCCGTCGTGTACTCGCCGAGCGTGAGGGGGTCGAAGGCATCGGACGACCTGTCCGTGAAGACCTTCAGAGTGACCGGCTGGTCCTCCGTGCCGACCGCGAAGGCGTTCATGCCCACGAACAGATCGCCGTCACCGGCGATGATGACCTCCCTGAGTCCCGAACCCTCGAAGGCGCTGTCGGCGATCTCCATGATGGATTCCGGGAGGACGAGCACCGTCAGGTCGTCGCATCCGGCGAACATCATCGTGCTTATGGAGTCGACCCCGTCCTCGACGGTCAGGTCGCTGACGGCGGTATCCGAGTAGACGCCCATGCCGTACTCCACACCGGCCTTCATGGTCACGGTCTCCACCGCGCTCCCGTAGAAGGCGTAGTCGCCGACGAAGGTGACGCCGTCCCCCAGGATGACCTCGGACACGGCAGTGTCCGCGAAGGTGTAGTTCGGCACGGTCTGGACGGTGTCGGGCATGGTGAAGGTGCCGGTCCTGCCAGCGGGGAAGTAGTCGAGGGAGCTCAGGTCTATGCTGTAGAGCACCCCGTCCACGGACGCCGCCTGTCCGTTGGGGTTCATGACGTTGACCTCCTGCATCGACGTGCACCCTGAGAAGAACAGCGCGCTGACGGCGTTGAGAGCGGAATGGAAGTCCACCCTGACCAGGGAGGTGCAGTCGTTGAACGTGCCGATCTCGAAACCGTCGATCGTCGCCGGCAGGGAGATGTAGGTTATCTCAGCGTTCCCGCTGAACGCCCCGGGGACCTCGTTGACTATGTAGATCCTACCGTCGTAATCGACATGCGAGGGCACGACGACCTCCGCCCCCTCGCCGATGTAGTTCACGATGTGGGCGTAGCCGTCCGTGTGGAACTGATAGACGAACCCGTCGCCCTCGTGTCCGATGATCAGGTCGTCGTAGGCCGCCTCGGTGTAATCGCCGATAGCTGAATCCGGCAGCTCCCATCCGTCCGTG
This sequence comes from uncultured Methanomassiliicoccales archaeon, assembly GCA_949295765.1. Taxonomy (GTDB): domain Archaea; phylum Thermoplasmatota; class Thermoplasmata; order Methanomassiliicoccales; family Methanomethylophilaceae; genus Methanoprimaticola. Next base: position 11,392 of record CASFMM010000011.1, read on the forward strand.
TGGAATATGATCGTCGACTCGTGCCCCTCCGTCCCAGAGGAGAACGCGTTGCCGGAGACCTCCGTCTCACCCAGGAAGTACACGTCCGTGAGCTGGTAGCATCCTGTGAAGGCCATGTTCCCTATCGACTCCACGGATGCCGGGATCGTCACGGTCCTCAGATTGATGCAGTACTCGAACATGCCCGAACCGATGGTGTCGACGCCGTCCTCGATGATCAGCCACTGGACCGCGGCGCCCTGGTATGCGTCGGCGCCGTATGTCACGCCGGGCTCCACGGTGACCGAGGACAGGGCACTCGACCTGAACGCGAATGGACCGACCTCAGTGACGTTGGCCAGGTCCACGGATGTCAGACCGGAGTCGATGAACGCTGCACGCCCTATCGACTCCACGATGTCCGGGATGACGAGCGTCCCGGCTATTCCCGCAGGGAAGTAGACCAGTTCGGTCATGTCCGAGTTATAGACGACCCCGTCCACGGACACGTACCTTTCGCCCTCGACGACCTCCACGGACACAAGGGCCGTGCATCCTTCGAACATCACGCCGCTTATGACCTCGATCGTCCCGGGGAACACCACCGCCTTGAGAGCCGAGCATCCACTCAGGGCGTACTCGTCCACCAGTCTTAGGGTCTCGGGGAACACGATCGACTCCACGGTCTCGTTCCCTTCGAAGGTCCCGTTGGCGGCCACCACGCTGTATGTCACGCCCTCGTACTCGACTTGGGACGGGACGGTGAGCTCCGTCTCTTCCCCCGTGTATCCTGTCACCGCCACGGTGTGTTCCGTGAGCGGTTCGTACATGAATCCGTCCTGGGAGAACTCCGCGTCGGACTCCGACGGGACCAGGACTGATGCTGACAGCACCGCGACCAGCGTCAAGACCGCTGCCAGGATGATTGCCTTGCTGTTCATCATGTCTCCTCCATGGAATTATGATGTAATATCCACGAGCGAGTAAGATAAAAGATTCGTCAGCGCCCGATGTGTGAACGTCCTTGAACCACCTTGATGATGTCCGGTTCCGGAACTGATGGGGGATGACCGCCCGTCGCATCGGACGGACGGCATGGGTTTCGGGATCACTGGTTGTTGAGCATCCTGTCTACGACCAGGAACGTGTCGACGACGGTTTCCCTGGACTGTATGTCCTCGGGGGACACCCACTCGAACGCCTCGTTCTCGTCGTTGAGGACGGGCTCGGCCGAATCCAGCCTGAACAGGAACGGATGCACCCTCCACAGGATGCTGCCCTCTCTGACGTGCACCGGCCTCGTGGAGGCGTCCGGCGCTCCGACCTCAAGGCCGGTCTCCTCGGCGATCTCCCTGCAGGCCGCCTGCTCGGGGGTCTCCTCGGGCTCGATCTTGCCAGAGACTAGGGACCACATCCCGGGGAACGAGTGGCAAGAGTCCGGGCGCTTTAGCATCAGGACCTTCCCGTCCACCATCACGGCGGAGGACACGGTGTCCTTCAGCTCCACGCCCTCGATCTCCACGGTCCCGGCGGTCGCGTCCACCGTGACCACGTCCCCGTCCTGGAACATGTGCACCGTCGGCACACCGTCCACCATGGGGATGGACGAGATCACGGCACCGGTGGCGACGATGGTCTCCGCGGACTCGTTGATGACTGCCGCGGGCGCCACGCCGTGGACCATCAGGTCGTACATCACGAACGACCCGACCGTGCTCCCCTTGCCCTTGGGGAACACCAGGATCTTCCCGGCGACGTTGCCGCCGTTCCCGACACGCAGGTCCCCGGTGGATCCGTCGACGCCTCCCAGGAAGCTGAGGGGCTCGTCCAGCTTGATCACCTCTCCGGTGGCCTTCCCGGACATTATGGTGCGTCCGTTGACGATCACATTACCAGCTCCATCAGTACGGGTATGTCCCTGCAGAGGGCCTTCTGGGAGCACAGGGTGGGCAGGTAGTTCCCCGCCTTGGCCGAGTTGGTGCCGGTGCGCTGGAACGTGCCCTCTATGGGGGCGACGACCATGCATGTGTCGGCGAGGACCGGCCCGAACTCCTCCATGACCCTCACGTCCTCGGGGCACTTGGCCCTGACCTCCTCCGAGGTGCAGAACCAGATCTCCACATCCCTGTTGACCTTCTTCTTGCCCTTGAGGAACGCTGCGATCTGGTGCATCTCCTTCTCGGTAAGATGGGGGCATCCGATGGCGATCAGCTGCACGTCCTCGACTGTGTTCAGCTTGTCATAGGCCGCCTTCAGCTCCTTCTCGCCGATGTGTATCGTATCCAGACCGGAGACGTCGAACCCTCCTGCCTCGGGGGTGACTCCCTCCGCGTGCCACAGGGCCACGGAGCCGGACGCAGCCATGGCGGAGGACAGCGCCTTGGCCTCCTCCACGCCCGTGTCGGGGCTGAGCCCCCTGAAGTAGGGGACTCCGGAGCCTATTGCCATGCCCACCGCCTGTCCCAGCAGCGAGTACGAGAACACGGAACCGTCGATCTCAGCGTCGATCACGACGGTGGGCTTCCTCTTCTCGTCGAGGTGGAGGCCGTAGTTGGCGGTCTTCCCGAGGATCGCGGCGGCGAGGGCGCCGGGCCCTCCCTCCCTGTTGGTCCTCGCACCTATGTACGAGTTGGCGAACGACAGGGCGGACGACTCCGCCCAGGCGATGTGGTCCCCGTACGACGGGACGTTCGCTCCGGTGTACGGGGTGCAGGAGCATGTGGTCCTGATGCCCATCTGACCGTAGAGGTCTATGATCCTGAGCTGCTTCTCGGCGAACTCCTTGGAGATGTGCATCTCCTCCCAGCGGCCCCTGTCCATGCCGACAGGGTTCAGAGTCGACGGCACGCTGACCTTTGCGCCCCCGGCGGCCATGTCCTCGAGGTACTTCAGGCCCCCGTCGCCGATGGTCTTGTACGACGCTCCGGACAGGTGCGCCGACGTGATGTCAATGAGGTCCTCAGCCCCGTAGATCTTTCCCAAGGCGGTGACGAGCTCCATCGCCTTCTGCATTCCCTCGCCTTCCTCTCCGTTGAGGATGGCTTCCTCCTCCCTTGTGAGGTCCATGTCAGGTAATCGCATCCATTCTATTATATGTCGGCGGGCGCCGTCGCGATATAAACAGCATCGTGGCTATATCTGGATAATCTGTTAGTGATAAAGTCTGTGATAAAGTTCAAACAACATTTTATGATAGTCTGGCTATGTCGAATTATGAGGGTAGCGGACATACCTGTTTTCTCAATCACTCCAAAGATGCTGACTCAGTTGAAGATGATTGACGAGCTCCTTCTATCCTGCAAAGAGACCCCCAACAGAAAAGCGGATACCAAACTGAGAAAGACGGGTAGAGTCAGATCGATCAACTCGTCCCTCTCTATAGAGGGGAATGAACTCGGGCTCCTCAAAGTACGCGACATCATCAATGGGAAAACCGTGGAAGGGCCGTTCGACGAAATTCTGGAGGCGCAGAACGCCATTCGTGCTTACGATGAGGCGGTGTTCGTCTCCATGACCCAGCCAGACAAGCCGTTGAGCAGCAAGCAGATGTACCGCAAGAACCTGCTGTGACCCCTGGCCCCGGGATCACATCGCCGCGAGATACCTTCCGCCGACGGCCCCTAGGACGCAGACCACGGAGTTCAGGACGATGTTCCCGCCGGCGTTCCAGTACTGGCCGTCACAGAGGAGGTTGACCGTGTCGATGGAGAATGTGGACATCGTCGTGAACGCTCCGAAGAAGCCCGTGAACACCATCGTCTTCATCGGCCCGTCGGCGTAGATGCCGTACCTGAACATCAGGAAAGATGCGAGACAGCAGCCGACTATGTTCACGATGAACGTCGCCCAGGGGAATGCGGTCTCCACCGCACGGTACACGCAGAATCTGGACAGTGCGCCGAGGGCTCCGCCCACAGCGACCGCCACGAACGGGACCACGGGGCTCATGTCCATGCCCCGGATATCGGGACGCTGTACTAACGACTTTCCTTCGACGATGCCGGACCACCCTCCGACTGGTTGAAATAGTTGTATTAATTCAACCATCTATGGAGCTCAAATCCGAGATGGAACGCTGCATGGCGGCCATGCTGATGGAGGACCTGTCGTTTTACAGGGACAGCCCCCGCGACATCGGGTACCAGTCGCTGATCTACCTGAACCTCATCAGGTACACCGACCGCTGCACCGTCGGGAAGCTATCGGAGATGCTGGACCTGGACAAATCGACAGTGTCCCGCAAGGTGGAGTCCCTCGTCAGGGACGGACTGATCGTCAGGACCAGGGACGAGGCCGACGGCAGGGTGGCCATACTCGGCCTGAGCGGCGACATGGAGGAGCTCTATGACAGGTACGACGAGCCCTACGACCGGGCGATGGACAGGATCCGCTCCGAACTCGGCCCCGAGGGAACGACGATGGTGTGCCGCGCCCTGAGGATACTGACGGAGGAGATCTCCAGATGACCTCCGAAGCCGAACACGAGATGTACGGTCGCATGCCCGTGTGGCGCCTGTTCCTGAAATGCTCGATCCCGGGGATGATCTCCGGACTGGTGTGGGCGTTCTGCTCCATCATGGACGGGATATTCGTCGGGAACTACCTCGGCAGCGACTCCCTGGCCGCGGTGAACCTTGCCTGGCCCATCATGACCGTCTTCATGGCGGTGTCCGACATGGTGGCCGCGGGATCGTCCGTCAGGATATCGATGCATCTCGGGAACGGGGACACGGACAGCGCCAGGAGGGTGTTCACCGGCTCCGTGAAACTGATCGTTGCGATATCCGTCGGGTTCCTGCTGATCGGCGTGCTGCTCGGGGAGCCGATCGTCCACGCCATGGGCGCCCGCGGGGAGGTCGCCGACATGGCCTCGCAGTACATCGCCGTGTTCTCGCTGTTCGCACCGGTGGGCCTGCTGTTCTTCGCAACCGACAATTATCTGAGGATCTGCGGCGCCGTGAACCTGAGCATGTGGATCAACATGGGCGTCGCGGTGCTGAACGTCGTTCTGCTGGCGGTGCTGATCGGATGGCTCGGATGCGGCACCTGGGCCAGCGCTTTCGCGACCGGTTTCAGCGTCGCCCTCGGATCCGTGGTGGCCCTGATCCCGTTCATCCGCAGGAGGTTCGTGCTCAGGTTCGTCGGCGGATGGATGGACCTCCACACGACCAGGAGGGTTCTGTACAACGGCACCTCCACGTTCTTCAACAGCGTGTCAGGGTCCCTGTTCGGGATAATAGCCAACGCCGTCCTGCTCACGGTCGCAGGGAACAACGGGGTGGCGGCGTACGGGATAATCATGTACATCAACTCGGTCATGTTCTCGCTGTTCTTCGGTATGGACTCGGCGATGCAGCCGGCCATCAGCTACAACCACGGCTCCGGGGACGGACGCAGGGTCAGGTCCCTGTTCGTCGTGATGTCCATCGCATCTGCGGTGATAGGGGTCGCGGTGGCGGCCCTGTGCATACTGGCCGACGGCCCCCTTACGAGGCTGTTCCTCGGCGACAACAGCCCTGCGGTAGCCGACATGGCCTCCCACGGGCTCACGGTCTTCGCACTGACGTACCTGCTGTCCTGGGTGGCGGTGAACATCAACCAGACGCTGGCCGCCACGGACCTGCCCGCCCATGCGCTGTCCATCGGCGTGATGTCCCAGCTCATAGTGCCTGCGGCGTTTCTCGTCCCGATGTCGTCCATGGGAGTGGACGGAGTGTGGTGGTCCATGGTCGTGGCTTCGGTGGGCTCCGCCGTGTTCTCGGCGGCGATGCTGTTCCTGGGCGTCAGAAAGGGAATCTTCGGCTTCCATAGGCCATCGGAAACTGAAATGCAATCCAGTTAAATGTCATGAGGATCATCCGAAACAGATGAGGTTCGAACTTATGCACAGGACAATCCCTGTCTGCACTGTTGACATGGATGAGTTCGACGGCGACATTCTGAAGGTGACGAATATTGTCAGGCCAGAACACATGCCGTTGGCGACCGTGGGTTTCGAGCCTCAGATCAGATCCAGACTCAACAAATGGTGGTCCTCCCGTGCAATTCCTGACAGCCGTGAAGGGTTGGATGAGGCGATGGAATCGATGGGAATCGGTGTCCCGCAACTCCTTCCCGTCAAATCACTAGGTCTGAGTCTCTCCGACCAGTACTGGATGCGTCCATCAGGCTCAACAATGCAGTGGTCGGACGTCAACTTCTTCGACAACCCCTTCTCGGAAGATGTGGGCGACCTGCTTTTCGGCTGTGACGTGTACACCGGCGAAATGGATCTGTCATCTCCGGACAACACTTCGGACGGTGTTCTGAGGAAACGCTGGAAGATCCTCGACGGAAGAAGATGCCTCCTCAAAACCGGAACGGACTCGTATCAACAGGAACCCTACAACGAGGTTATCGCCTCCAAAGTGATGGAATCGATGGACATCCCCCATGTTGATTACGCCCTCATGACGGAACACGGGCGCGTATGCTCCGTCTGTCCGGACTTCGTCGACCGCGATACGGAACTCATCACGGCCAGTCGCATTTTCGAGACCAAACCTAAAGACAACCGCGACTCAGGCTATGAACACCTGGTCGGATGCTGCCAGGACCTCGGCGTCGACATCATCCCGTTCCTGGACAGGATGCTCGTCGTGGATTTCGTCCTGGCCAACGACGACCGTCATCTCAACAACTTCGGGCTTCTCCGCAGAGCAGAGAGCCTCGAATGGATAGGCCCCGCTCCGATCTACGACACCGGATCCTGCCTCGGATGCAGGATGAGTGCAGACGACATCCGCGACGATACGAGGTTCGAATCGAAGCCGTTCAGAAAGAACCCGTACAGACAGCTCGAACTGGTGACGGACCTCGGATGGGTGAGACAGGATGCCCTGGATCGCATCCCGGACATAGTGGTTGATGTCCTGAGCCCGAACGACAGGGCATGCAAAGACGGCAGACTGGAGGCCATACTGGACCTAGTCGAGAAGAGAGTGGAGTTTGTCAAAACGATGCTGTGAGGTCCCCGGGACATGCCCGCCCCGGAGACCTGCGGTTTCAGATTCCCTGGACCTTGACCATGAACCTGAGGCAGTAGGGGATCTTGCCGCCCTCGACGGCCTTGTGGGCCTCGACGCATGCCATGCAGTCTCCGTGCCTGGAGCACTCTGTCTTGGGACAGTTGCAGTTGGGATTGAGTTCCTGAGCCATGCGCTTCCCTACCGGTAACGCGGATATACCTTTTGCCGGCACACCCGGGATTCCCAACGCCCGTTACCTCAGACCCTGCCGTCCACGGGCTTCCTGATGTCGGCGAACTGGAAGTCCATGGCCTTCGGCAGGTCCGCGACGGCCATCTCGATCTGGTAGCCGACCTTCCCCGCGCTGAAGTAGATGCGCTCGTGCTCCTGCGCAGTGGCGTCGATCGTCACCCTCATCGGCCTCTTGGTGCACAGCGGGGAGCATCCCCCGTGAACGTAGCCGGTGAGCGGGAGAAGGTCCGCGGACTTGATCATCGACACGGACTTCTCGCCCACGCTGGCGGCGGCCTTCTTCAGGTCCAGGTCCCCCGTCACGGGCACCAGGAAGACGTAGTAGCACTTCGGCTGGCCCATCGTCACCAGGGTCTTGAAGACCTCGTGCGGGTCCTGACCCTGCACCGTGGCGACGTCGATCCCGCTCAGCGCCCCGCCCTCGTAGTGGTGCACTTCGTACGGTATCCCGAGCTTGTCCAGGTGCCTCATCGGATTGGTCTTCTGCTCCATGATGGGTGAATCGCCATCATGGATATGAATGATGCCCCATGACGCTCGGAACCGCCGTCATCTCCGTCGGTGACTCAGAAAGGTACTTTAACGACGGCGACTAAGGTCGATCCAGAGGCTTCATATGAGCAACATATGGCACGACATGAACCCCAAGAGGATCTCGCCCTCCGACTTCATGGTGGTCGTGGAGATCACCAAAGGCAGCAAGAACAAGTACGAGCTCGACAAGGAGACCGGACTCCTGAAGCTGGACAGGATCCTGTATACCTCCACCCACTACCCCGCGAGCTACGGGTTCATCCCCAGGACCTTCGCCGACGACGGGGACCCCCTGGACGCCCTCGTCCTCTGCTCCGAGCCCATCATCCCCATGACGCTGGTCAGGTGCTACCCCATCGGCGCCATCAAGATGATTGACAACGGCGCCAACGACGAGAAGATCATCGCCATTCCCTTCGACGACCCCACATACAACAGCTACAAGGACATCTCCGAGCTGCCCAAGCACCTCTTCGACGAGATGGCCCACTTCTTCACCGTCTACAAGGCGCTTGAGAACAAGACCACCGCGGTCGATGAGATCATCGGCTCCGACAAGGTCGAGGACATCATCAAGGGCGCCATCGAGAACTACAGGAACAAGTTCTGCTGATTCCCACCCGGCCCCTCTCCGGAGGGGCCGCTCCAACACCTTAAACCATGATTCTGCCGCGACTGTTATCGCCGGAACCGTCGCACATTCTCCATCTGCTGAAGGATCCAGTGGAACAGATATGCTATCCGCTGAAAATCACCCTGTTTCTACTATGCTATTTGCTGACATTTCTCCCTATTTTGATATGCTATTTGCTGAATAAAATAGTCAAAAACATATGCTATTTGTAGATGACAAGGGTGTTGAGCACTTCCCGATCTTCGCGGCGGCTTTCATGGACTGCATAGACCCCCAGGAGGAGGTCCGGATCGACTTCGACAGCGTCGATGAGCTGAACGACATGTTCACCTGATCCCGGACGCCCCTTCACGGACCTTCAAATCCAGCACGGACACCGTTCCCTTTTAACCGCTGGTGGTGTTAACGTCGTTTATGGAACACGACATGATCGTCTACGAGTCTGAGGAAGCCATGGCGAGGAACCCTGCTGACACCGAGAGGTTCGAGAAGTCCTACGCGGCGCTGAAGGCCGCCGGGATCGAGATCGACAGGGTGATGTGCTCTTCCGCCGACGACATCGGGGAAGGGGAGGCGGCGGAGATCGTCAGGGACCTGGGGATGGGGGAGCTCCCGATTTGCCTGTACCAGGGCGTGTCCATCAGCGTCAGGGAGTACCCCTCCGACCAGGACCTGGCCGACTTCCTGGACGCTCCGGACGGGACCCTCAGCGTCAACAAGCAGGGCCCTCCCGCGATGGGCAACGACATCATGCCCGCCTGCGCCTGTGGCAGCAGGAACCCCAACAGGAAGTGAACCGATCGCCGCCCGCCGGTCCGGGCGGCGCCACCTTTCTTTTCCCTACACCTGGAGGGGACTGACCCATCAGGTTATCTGAGACCACGGCATACCCCCGCCACATGAGGATCAGAATAGACGGCACGGTGCAGGGAGTGGGCTTCAGACCCGCCGTGTACCGCGCCGCCACCCGCGCCGGTGCCTCGGGGACCGTCTGGAACGACGGGTCCTCCGTCGTCATAGACACCGACCGCGGGGACGGGCTCCTGAGGGAGCTCATGTCGGACCTCCCCCCGCTCGCCGATGTGAGAAGCGTCGAGAGGGAGGACTCCGAATACACCGGGGGAACCGGATTCTCCATAGTACCGTCCTCCGGTCACGGCAGCGGCGCATCGATACCTGCGGACAGCGCTGTATGCGACAAATGCGTCAGAGAGATCTTCTCCCCGGGCCGCAGGCACCTCTACCCGTTCACCACATGCACGGACTGCGGCCCCAGGTTCACCCTGCTGAAGGGGATGCCTTACGACCGTCCCCTCACGTCGATGGAGGCCTTCCCCCTCTGCCCGGAGTGCTCGAAGGAGTTCTCCGACCCCTCGGACAGGAGGTTCCACCACCAGACGGTGTGCTGCCCCGTGTGCGGGCCGCGTTACCGGCTGGAGCGCCAGGACGGCACCCTCGTCGACGGCGAACCCATAGAGACCATCGCGGGGATGCTGGACGACGGATGCAGAGCCGTCGTGAAGGGTTGGGGCGGGATGCACATCTGCTGCAACCTGGACGTCGTATCGGATATGAGGGAGTGGTACGGCAGGCGCAACAAACCCTTCGCCGTCATGGCCAGGGACATGGACGCCGTCCGCAGGTACGCAGATCCGACCCCGGCGGAAGAGGCACAGCTGCTCTCTCCGAACAGACCGATCGTGCTCGTCTCCAAGAAGGAGTCCGAGGTCACGGAACTCGCATCCCCGGGCCTCGACAACATCGGGATGTTCCTCCCGTACACGGGGATGCACCATATCCTGTTCTCACATCTGAAACACGACGCGCTGGTGATGACCTCCGCCAACATCCCCGGCGAACCCATGGTGACCGACGACGAGAGGGCGAAGGAGCTCAACGCCGACGTGTACCTGCTGCACAACCAGCCCATACTGAACCGTGCCGACGACACCGTGCTGAGGATGCACGGCGACAGGACGCAGTACCTGCGCAGGTCCAGGGGCAGCATACCGTTCGGACTCGACATCGGGATGCGGGGCGACGCCGTCGCCGTGGGTGCACAGGAGAACCTGACGGGGTCGGTCGCGTCAAAGGGCACGATCTGGCCCACCCAGTACATAGGCAACGGCGAGAAGATCGGCGTCCCGGAGTACCTGGAGGAGGCCGTCCGCACCCAGATGAGGTTCGTCGGATGCGAGCCTCAGGTCGTCGCCATGGACCTCCATCCCGGATACTCCAACAGGAGGTTCGCCAAGGCTCTTGCCGAGGAATGCGGTGCCGAGACGGTCGAGGTCCAGCACCATTGGGCGCATGCCGCCTCGCTCATGGCCGACAACCGCATCGACGGCTGCGTCGCCCTAGCCCTGGACGGCACCGGCCACGGGGACGACGGGATGGCCTGGGGCGGCGAGGTGCTTGCCTCCGACTACGAGGGATACGAGCGCGTCGCACATCTGGAGTACATCCCGCTTCTGGGATCCGAAAGGGCCCTGTACGACCTGAGGAGGCTGAAGTTCGCCATAGACGCCATGAACGGCACCGAGAACCACGACTTCCCGGACAGGGACGCCGCGGTGCTCTCCAAACTGATGGGCAGGAGCGTGAGGAGCTCGTCCATGGGCAGGGTCCTTGACGCGCTGGCGTTCACCCTCGGGGTCTGCAGGGAGCGCACGTACGACGGCGAGCCCGCGATGAGACTGGAGCCTCTCCTTGCCAGGGGCCATCTTGTGGAGGGCTTCGAGACCGAGACGGTCGGAGGGGTGGTCAGAACAGCCGACCTCTTCGCCCGCATAGACGGGAAGACCAGGCCGGAGGACGCCGCCTACTCCATCGTATATAACATCATGCACGAGCTGGTCCAGTCCGCGGTCGAAACGGCGGACCGCACGGGCATGGACCACATCGGACTCACGGGAGGCGTGTCGGTGAACAGCGTCATCTCACGGATGTTCGAGGATATGGTTATATCATCCCTCCATCCTATCGCGGTGCATACAGACGTCCCCAACGGGGACGGGGGCATCTCGGTCGGTCAGGCCGCCATCGCCCTGAGGAGGATACAATGAGCAACACACTGTTCGTTCTGCTCGACGGAGCCGAGGACGACCCCAACCCGGAGATGGGCGGAAGGAAGCCCTACGAGGTCGCGGAGATGCCGTATCTCGAGAGCAAGGCGCCGCACAGACTCAAGACCACCGGGAGGGGCTACACCCAGCTCTTCCTCAACGAGTTCTTCACCGGCAGCCACGAAAACATTTCCAGCAGCGCAACAGCCAAAAATCCAAATGCAAGCGCCGATCCCACGCAAAGGCTCGCTTTGGTCCAGTTAAGCGCGTCCGGAAGAGCAATCAGACGGGCATACATCGGCGAGTCATACACAAGCGTCCACCACAAAGCCGTCAGCACGATGCACGCAGTTTGACCAACAAGAGGGCCTCCTGCAGTCAGCCTTCCGCAGTCGTCTTCAAAAGCTGCTCGCCCTTTGAGTTCAATAAAAAACTGTTTGATCAAATTGGTGCGGCTAAAAAAGACGATATAGACGGCTGCCGAAAGAACCCAGTCCAGAAAAAAAGACGCCAGTACGTGAGAGGCAAAGTGCATGCCGTCGCTGATGCGCCCAACGCCTGCTGCTGTTCCGCTCAAAAGGGCCAATGCGAAGGCAATGCGCGCAGCCTTGCTCGAGCGATCGCGAAAATAAAAATACAGTCCCAATAGACAATATCCGCTTCCTGCCGCCCATGCCCGCCTGGAACCGCCTGGTGTATTTCGAAGCCCTCAAGCGCTTCAGCCGGGACGTCACCGGCGGCAAGGAATACGATGTGGCCGTGGACTTCAGCAGCTACCGCAACGAGTGCGCCGTGGGCGTGATCAAGGCCCGGGCCAAAAAGCGCGTCATGTGGATCCACAACGACGTGGAGATCAAGCGGCGCAACGAGCCGAAATACCGCGTCCTCTGGCACTTTTTCAAGGGCAAGCTCAAATATTACGACGCCTTTGCCGCCGTGTCCCCCGGCATCATCGAGGGTTTCCGCCGCACCACCGGCATCACGGACAAGCCCATCCTGCCCATTCCCAACCACATCGACACCGGCGAGATCTTCCGCAAGGTGC
>CASFMM010000012.1 GCA_949295765.1 uncultured Methanomassiliicoccales archaeon
TTCGTCAGTGTTATATGGATTGGCTGTCTTCATCACACGAGGGTTAGCCGCCCGAGGAGGATTGGGATGACAGACAGCGGCATGAATGTGAGAGCCAGTGCCAGCGGTTCCCAGTCCGATAATTCCATGTTTCATTGGATTCGGGAGGGGCTGAACTTTGCTTTTGACACCCCTCATACAGATAAGATCTGCGTGTTCGGCGTGGAACAATGCACTGTGGCGGGGGATTTCATCTCCAACATGGCCGACTGTGTTCTTGATTCTCCGGTCGCTGTCGTGTCTGACACCCGTGTGCCCGGATGGGTGGGTGAAGGGGCCCTTTCCATCATCCTGTCGACAACTGGTGGTAGCGCCGAAATGATTGAGGTCATGGATCTTCTCGATTCCAGGGGTTCTGAACTCGTCTGCATCACGCCGGACGGGCCCATCGCCAGCAGATGCACTTCGTCTGGAGGGCTCGTGGTGCCTCTCCCATCCGACGTGACGGGGTTCGAGGCGGCAGGTTTCTGCATGGGTGCACTGGTGTCACTGGTGTCGGAAGCCACAGGCCATGATTTCAGAGGAGCGATGCAAGAGGCAGTGGATGGAGCGGAGTCGTTCACCGATGGTATCCAGGAGGACTATCTGAGGAATCTTTCAGTGAAACTGAAATGCCGTGTGAATGCGTTCTACAGCACCTCGGACATACACGCCTGTTCGAAGTGGTGGAAACACATGTTCGACATCAACTGCACAGACCTCTCGTTCTTTGGGGAGCTGCCTGAGTTCGACCATAACGAACTGGTCGGCTGGTCTGATCCGAACGCCCATGCGCCCGAGCTCTCGATGGTCGTTCTGAAGGGTTCGGGCGAGTCAGAGCTCGTAGAGGACATCGTGAACTGCATGACCGAGGTTCTCAGCGAGAACGGTCGCGAGGTAGTCACAATACCGTTGGGCGGTGGCACCCCCATGGAATCCAATCTCCGTGGCATAGCTCTTGGCTATATGGTGTCCAGATACGTCGGGAGGATGTGCTGATGTCTGGAATCTCCACGCGCGATCAATTGTTCCATTTCACGGATGACCTGGAGGCCTCTCTGGACTACGATCCCGGAGAGACCTTCGATTGCGACAACATCATCCTCTGCGGAGTCGGAGGCTCAGCAGTCAGCGGAGATTTCGCAGCAGACTGCTGTTTCACTGAGTCCCTCGTACCGATCCGTCTGTCCAAGTACCCGGACCTTCCCAGCTGGGTCGGGCCGAGGACGCTGGCAGTCGTCTCGAGCTATTCGGGGAACACGGCGGAGACCATGGAGATGTACAGGCAGGCCAAGACGAGAGGGAGCACGGTCGTGGCCGTCACGTCCGGAGGGCAACTCAAGGCAGCGGCAGAGGGTGCGGGCGACAAGCTGGTCCTCCTGCCAGAGGGTATGCACCCCCGCCACGCCATAGGCTACATGATCGGCTACACCCTGGCGGTCATCCACGCCGCCGGCGGTCCGGACCTGTCCGACAGGATCAAGGATTTCATACCCGCTCTGAGGGAGTTCAGGGACGAGCACGCACTTCCGTCCGGATGTCTGGCAAGACGGCTCGCGACCGAGTTGTCCCGGAAGGTGCCGGTCATCTGCTCGGACAGCAGCATGAGGTCTGTGGCGTTCCGCTGGAAGACGCAGGTCAACGAGAACTCCAAGTTCGTCGCTTTCTGTGACTCGGCCCCTCTGTTCAACAGGGGCAGTCTGGCGACATGGTGTGACACCATCCGCGAGAACTATCTCCTCATCCTTCTCGTGGGGGCGGATGATTCCATGTGCAACAACACATCGTATCTCGAAGCCGCCGCAGCGACCTTGAGGGAATCCGAGGCTCATGTGGAGGTCATACGTCTCGGGGGGAGGTCCACGCTCGAGAATATGTTCAGGGCGATAATCCTTGGAGACTACATGTCGATATACATGGCGGAGCGCAGGGGCATAGACGCTGCTGAGGTCCGTCCCGTCATGCAGATGAAGGCGAAGCTGTCGGAGTGCGGTCACTGATTCTCAGCTTCCGAGAGCAGAACTTCGAACTCTTCTACGAATCTTTCTGCACGAGCCGCGGCCTTCTCGGCGTCCTTCGATTCAGAATAGATGCGGAACTTTGGCTCCGTTCCGGATGCCCTCATCAGGACCCAGCCGTCGTCGTAGTCTATCCTGACGCCGTCCGTGGTGTTGACGTTCTCGTCCGCGTGCCTGGTCGCAATGGCCTCGGAGACAGAGGCTTTCAAATGATCCGGACAGACGACGGCCTTCTTGATGGTCGTGTACTTCGGCAGTCTGGAGACCTGGTCGCCAAGGGCTCCATCAGTGGCGATGCATTCAAGCATCCTCGCTGCACCCATGGCTCCGTCGCGGCAATACTGGTGGTCAGCGAATATGAGGCCACCGTTCTCCTCCCCACCGAAAACGCCGCCTTCTGCCGCCATGCGGCGGGCGACTATGGGGGATCCGACGGCGGTGTACACGACCTCTCCGTTGTTCGACTCCGTCACCTCCTTGACCATTGATGATGTGGCCACGGTTATGACGATCTTCCCTCCGCCGTTTCTCCTGAGGATGGATCCTGAGAGGATGGAGAGCGATACATCTCCGCTGACGTATCTGCCCTTCTCGTCGATGAATACGCAGCGGTCTGCATCGCCGTCATGGGCTATGCCGAGGTCCGCACCCAGTTCGGTCACCATCCTTTTGAGCTCGGACAGGTTATCCTCGGTGGGCTCGCTCGGATGCCCCGGGAATTCGCCCTGAGGGTTGCCGTTGATCGTTATTGCCCTCACACCGAGTTTCTTGAGAAGCAGAGGTGTGGTCAGGACCGATGCCCCGTTGGCGCAATCAACGCAGACGGTCAGTTTCGCGTCTCTGATCTTTTGGGCATCGACCTTGGAGACTATCGAATCCACATACTCTTCGCCGGCTGTGGACACGTGGGTCGTGTTGCCTATCTCTGCCCAAGGGACACAGGGGATCTCCGTGGCGTAGGCACTCTCTATGGCAGTCTCCTCATCCTTGCTGCATTCCGTCCCGTCTCCCGAGATGCATTTGATTCCGTTGAACTCCGGGGGGTTGTGGGATGCGGTTATCATGACGCCTCCGGTCACATAGGGCCTCTGTTTTATGAAGTGCTGGAGGGCGGGCGTCGGCACCATGCCGAGGTCAAGTACGTCTGCTCCAACGGACATCAATCCGGCACACAAAGCATCCCTGAGCATGGGTGAGGACACACGGGTGTCCGTCGCAACCGCGATTCTCTTGCCGAGGACCGTGGAGACTGCACGCCCCATCTGAAGTGCCAGCTCGCAGCTGAGGTATCCGTTGGCGATTCCGCGTACACCGTTAGTTCCAAACATGCTCATTTTGAAGCCCGTTGCCGCATCACGGTCATCCTTTAAAACATCTCGAGGTGGGAGTTTTTTCACCAAACGTTTTATAAGCATTACCCAATGGGCGACACTCGCCCGTACATTTGAGTCGTCGGATTCGGGCTCAGCATGTCAGAAGGAAGACCATGACCGGAAGCTGCACGATAGTCATCCCCACATACAACGAGGAGAAGAACATCGCCAACATCGCCAGAGCGATCAGGGCGGAGTATCCCGATTTCAAGATCCTCTTCATGGATGACAACTCCACGGACCGCAGCAGAGAGGAGGTCGAGGCACTGAACGACCCTCTCGTCACGTTCTACGTCCGCGACCCGAACGCCAGGGGGCTCGGTGCATCCGTTCTCCAGGGGTTCGAGATCGCCGACACCGACTACGCCATGTGCATGGATTGCGACTTCCAGCATCCGGTTTCCGCGCTCGCGGGCATCGTCGCCGAGATGGACAAGGGCGCAGACCTCTGCGTCGGTCAGAGGAACAGCAGGATGGCCATGGGTCTCAAGAGGACCCTCGGTTCCGAGCTGGTCGAGGCGTACTGCAAGTTCTTCTTCATGATCCACCGCAAGCAGACCACCAAGGACATGATGAGCGGACTCTTCGCGATACGCTGCGATGTGTTCCGCCCCATAATCCAGGACAACTGGGACAATTTCGAGCTCCGCGGGTGGAAGGTGCTCATGGATCTGCTGAAGTATGCCGATCGCCGCATGGACGTCCATTACTACAGGTACGACTTCGGAGAGAGGGCGGAGGGAGTCTCCCATCTGAATCCGAAGGTCCCGATAATGACCTTCCATCAGCTTTGGGGTTTCGGCAAGGTGACCGCCAAGATCGTCGCCAAGATGTACGGTGTGGACTACTACGAGATGTACCCCGCCGAGCGCAAGTGATGCACAGGCCCCGGTGTCACCGTTTCGGTTTTAACGTTCTTATTTAAATATAAGAAATCTAATCGCGTGCGTATGGCAGCCGATAAAATATGCTCTTCCTGTGGAAAGAGGCTGGTTGGCAAGGGAAACACCTTCTTCAAGTGCCCCCGCTGCGGTGAGTACGAGATCGGAAGGTGCGACCAGTGCCGCGACCAGGGCGTTTCCTACGAATGCAAGAAATGCGGATTCATCGGACCGTGAGGTGTTGAGATGGGACAGATCGCTGCAGCTTACGACCTGATGCCCGAGAGCACCGAGGTCGACCTCGACAACGTCATCGCCCAGCTTCCCGGAGTTCTCCCCGCCGGAGTCAAGCTCCTGGAGACCAAGATCCTCCCCGTCGCCTTCGGACTCATGAAGGTCAACGCGGGATTCCTCATCGACGACTCTGACGAAGAGGTCGGTGGAAAGCTCGAGGACGCCCTCCGCGCCATCGCCGGAATCGAGAACGTCGAGTGCGTCTCCAACACCGTCGTCTGAGACGGTCCCAAACGTGGGGGAAACCCCACACGTTAAGACAAACGTCCCGCGGCGTCATCCGCGGGAACTTCTGATTCTCAAGGATGCTGTTCATATGAGGTTCACCGCCGACTGCGCCCCCTGTCTCATGAGGCGCGTTCTCTTCCAGTCGCGTCTCGAGGGCAACGGACGCGAGTTCGAGTCCGTGAAGGCCGCCGTGGACGCCCTCTCGGAGGGTATGGATTCAAACACGCCGTCTGTCGTCATCGCCACGGAGGTCCATTCCCGCGCCTATGCCGCGCTGGGCTCTTCCGATCCGTACAGGGTCATAAAGGAGGAGGCGGACGAGGTCGCCGCCCCGTACGAGAGGATGCTGGAAGACGCTGTGACATCCTCCGACGACCCGCTCCGTGCAGCCATCATGGCCGCGGTGGTGGGCAACATAATGGACTTCGGTGCAGGATCGGCCATCGACGACCCGAGCCAGTTCATGTCCGTGTTCGACGGCATGATAGCCCAGGGGCTGGGTCACGACGACACCGATGAGCTGAGGGCGGAGCTCGAACGCGCCCCCGGCGTCGTCTACATGTTCGACAACTGCGGTGAATCGCAGCTGGACAAGGTCCTGATAAGGCAGCTCCGCCGTATGGGGAAGCGTGTCGTCGGCGTCGTGCGCGGTGCTCCCATCCTCAACGACGTCACGATGGAGGACGCCATGCGCATAGGCATGGACAGGGAGGTCGACAGGCTGCTGTCCACGGGCAAGTTCTACATCGGCATCGACTGGGACGACGTCCCTGCCGACCTGGCAGAGGAGATCCGCTCGTGCGGGCTGATAATCGCCAAGGGCATGGCGAACTTCGAGGCCACCTCCGACAGACATCTGGATGTTCCCATAGTTCATATTTTGAGGACGAAGTGCGTACCGGTGGCCACGGCGATGGGCGTCCCGACGGACATCAACGTCGTGAAGATCGTAATGCCGAGGAAGTGAGACGATGGATGGGAAGGTCAGACAGGCGGTCGTGATGGTCGGTGGAAAGGGAACGAGGCTCCTGCCTCTGACGGAGACCCGTCCGAAGATCATCCTGCCCGTGGCCGACAGGCCCTGCCTTTGGTACCTCCTCAGGTCCCTGGCCAGGGCGGGCATCGAAGAGGTCATCCTCGCCTGCGGGTACAAGTCCGAGCAGATGAGGGAGGCAATAGGCGACGGCTCGGACCTCGGTCTGAGCATTATCTACTCCTATGAGGACGAGCCGCTCGGTACAGGCGGTGCCATGAAGCTGGTCGAGGACCGTCTCGACGACGTGTTCGTCGCGGCCAACGGCGATGTCTTCGCGTCGATCGACGTGGCGTCGGAAATCAGGGAGCACATCGAAACCGGTGCGTCTGTGACGATATCGCTCACGCCTGTCGAGAACCCCTGTGAGTTCGGCATCGCCAGGGTGCAGCCCGACGGTCGCATCACGGAGTTCAAGGAGAAGCCCAGGCCGGAGGAGGTCTTCTCCAATCTCATAAACGCAGGCGTCTACGTCCTGAACAGGTCCGTCCTGGATTACGTTCCGGAAAGGACGTTCTACGATTTCTCCAAGGATCTCGTTCCCAGGCTGATGGCGGACGGCCATCGCATCCAAGGGTTCCAGATAGACGGGATCTGGATGGATGTGGGCAGGCCGCACGACCTGCTCGGGGCGAATCTCGCAGTGGCCTCCGCGGAGTATGCGGATTCCGATTGGGCCACCGGCGGGTCCGAGATAGACGGCCCGTTCTACATGGGCGCAGGTTCTGACGTTTCCGATTCCATGATATCGGATTCCGCGGTTCTCGCAGGCTCCTCTGTCTCCGGGTCCGATCTGGACCGTGTCCTCGTGATGAGGAACTGCAGGGTCCAAGACGCGAAGCTGGAGAACTCCATCCTCGGGGACGGGTGCATAATAGGGAAGGGCGCTGTCGTGAGGAACGCCGTGCTCGCCGACAACACCGTAATCGGTCCGGGCGAGGTTCTGGACGAGGGAAGGAAGGTCTGATTCAGAGCTTCTTCGTCGTCTTTATGGGTTCCCAGACGCTCATGCGGTCCTCGCCGTTCTTCACGTGCTCCTCGGCCTCCTTTCTGGATCTGAGTTCCAGTCTGATGGCGTAGAGCATCTTGAACGGGTGGAAACCGAGGTCGTGAATGGTGCCCATCATGGCCTTGATCACGTACTTCTTGTTCCATGAGGGGATGTCGTAGTCGTGCATCTGCTTCATGGTGCACTCCCCGATGTTGACCCTGAGCCTCTGCTTGTAGAAGTCCTCCTCCGTGTCGGGGCCGTGGTTCAGGATCGTGGCGTCCGGGGCGTACACGCATTTGTACCCTGCCTGCTCCAGACGCATCCTGATGAGGTCCTCGTCCGACTGCATGTCGGTGGGGAGACGTGTGCCGATGTCCCTGAACGCGACGAGCTCTCCGATCTTGGGGTAGATGAGGGCGAGGTTGTGGTGCATGGACCAGAGCATGTGGGTGGCGAAACCGACCTTGGTGTTCTTGTCGTTGGTCGGGACGGGATGGCCACCGACCATGCCGACCTGGGGGTCGAAGAAGGGTTCGACGAGTTTGTAGAGGGAATCCTTGGTCATGAAGACGTTGTCGGCGTTGTACATAGCGACGATGTCGCATGTCTTGTGGTCGAGATAGCAGTTGATCGCGGAGTTCTTGCCCTCGCGCCTCTCCTGGGGCAGGAGAGTGAGGTTGTCGTACTCCTTCATGAGTCCGCGGACGATGTCGTCCGTCCCGTCGGTGCTTCCGCTTGAGACCACGAGGACCTCCTTCACGTTCACGTTGCGGGTGTCCTGCTCGTAGATGGAGCGGATGCAGCGTTCGATGTTCTGAGCCTCGTTGTAGGCGCATATTCCGATTGCGATATCCATTTTCGTGTTTTCGGACTCCGTCATGCGATCTGAACCGCATTTTGCACGAGGATTCTCATATTTATGGTGTTCCACAGCCCCACGGTTTCGACGCGCGCCGTAACTTCGGGTGTGGACGCAGTCGTATGTCGAACGGCATGTCCGGATGCCCGACACCATAGAACCAAATACGGCGACCCAGTTGCGAAACCGGGAAACATGCACGTCATCTCACTCATCGTCAAGAACGAATTCGGAGTCATGCAGAGGGTCATGGGCGAGTTCACACGCAACAAGATCAACGTCGAGACCATCGTCGTCGGCAAGTGCGAGCTTCCGGGGAAGTCCAGGATGGTCCTCTCGGTGATCAGCCACGATGCCGCGCAGACCGCCATCGGAAGACTTCAGAAGCTGCAGGACGTCTACGAGGCGGAGCTCATCCCCGAGAGCGGACAGTCCGCGTACGCGCTCCTTTCTACGTCCAACGGCAACGTCGGCGTCGTCGGGGGTTCCGACCAGGTCGAGGAGCTCATCGAGAGGAGCAAGCCCGAGCATTACGTCAAGGCGCTCAACGCGCTCTGACACCGAAACGGCCCTTCGGGCCTTTCACTCTCCTTTTCCGGCGGACAGGATCCTCTCGTATTCTGGGATGTACCTGTCCCAGGTGTATCTCTCCGCCTGCTTTCTGGCGTTCCCCGCCAGTTCTGCCCTCAGCGCATTGTCGCCGAGGAGCCTGTTGATGCCATCCGCGATGCTCTTCGGATCTCCGGGGGTGACCGGGATCCCGCCGTCGCCCACCGTGTCCGGCAGCCCGTTGACGTTCCCGTACACCAGAGGTCTGCCGTATCCGAGGACCTCTAGCGCAGCGAGGCCGAACGATTCGAACAGGGAGGGCATGGCGAAGAGGCGGCAGGACCTCATCAGGGAGTCCTTCTCCTCTTCGGATACGTATCCGCGGAACTCCACCTTGTCCTCGAGCCCGAGTTTCCTGACCTGTTTCTCCAGGTTCTTGGCCTCGGGGCCTTTTCCGCACATGATGAGTCTGCAGTCCACATCCCTCATCGCTTCGATCAGGCTGTCCAGGCCCTTCGTTTTGACCAGTCTTCCCAGGGACAGGATGAAGTCCCCCTCGGGGACATCCTTCTCGGGCGGAAGGTCCAGACAGGTCGGGATGGTGGTCATCCTCTCTGCGGGGAGTCCTCTGCGGACCAGGTCGTTCCTGACATAGTCGCTGACGCAGACGATGTGGTCGAAGGTGTCGAGGGTCTTGCGGAACCCGTTGTCGTTGATCTCGGAGACCTTCCCCGTGATTCCCGTGCCCTCGCCCCACATGTTGTGGTACGTGAACACCTTGTAGCCGTCGTACCTCTCGAGGTCCTTGTTGTAGGACGGGGCCCAGCGGTAGTTGTAGTTCACCGCGTCCGCGTCCATGCTCTCCAGTGCCTCCAGGACACCCTTGGAGCTGATGAAGGGCGGGTTGTAGATGTTGATGAAACGCGATTCGAGGCGGACGACCCTGTATCCGAACTCCGTCATCTCCTCCTCCGCGGTGTCCGGGAGGCGGCCGGTTAGCACCGTGACGTCATGTCCCCTGGCCGCCAGGAGCCTGGCGGTGTCGTGCATGCGCGTCTCTATCCCGCCGTGGTGCGGATAGAAGAACGGGTTCACGTCTACGAACTTCATGATTCAAGCCCCGCATTCCTCTTCTTTACGTATGACGCTATGAAGCTTATGACGATGACGGCGACTATCGCCACGAGCATGACCGTCTGAGCGGTGTCGCTTCCGAAGTATCCGTAGAAGAAGTTGCCCGCCAACATGATGATGCCGTACTTCAGGACACATCCGAGCACGATGTAGAACGCGCATTTCCTCGGGTCCCAGGTCTTGATGAGCGCGATGAACGCCCCGAGGAACGGGATCATCGGCGCTATGCGGTTGACCAGGATGATCCTCTCGTCGCTCACCACCAGGAAGTCGATGTACTTCTCGGCTATGCGGGACACACGTGTCGGCACCCTGATCTTCTTGACGATGTAGTAAAGCAGGAAGATTCCGGCGAGTTCGCCCAGGACGGCCACGAGGAGAAGCTCGCTTCCGAACAGCACCGTCGGGTTCTGATCCAACCCCAGCAGGAAGAACACCTCCGGCAGCGTGGGGAATATGACTGCGTCGATGAAGAACAGGACGAATATGCAAAGGAGCACACCCGGTTCCCCCAGGCCGTCGAAGAGGCTGAAGAGCCAGTCTCCGAGACTCATTTCTTGCGGGCCTCCTTGGTGCGGATCGCGAGTTCGTACGCCTCGACGTATCTCTGGACCGACCTCTCCCTCGAGTTTTCCAAAGCCGTGCGGTAAGAAGCGGAACGCACTTCCTCGGGGGCGTCAAGGGCCTTTCTCATAGCTTCGGCGCATCCTGATTCGTCATTGAACAGGTATCCGTTTACCCCGTCATGGACGATCTCGGTGAACGCACGGCCGTTACGACAGGCAACGGTCTTCCCGGAGGCCATGGCTTCCAGGATAGACAGTCCCTGGGTCTCGAACTTCGATGCCGAGACGGCTATGTCCGCGGCATTGTAGTACTTGGGGAGTTCCTCGTCGGGTACGAATCCGGCGAAGACCACCTTGTCCCCGAGGCCGAGTTCATCGACGAGTCTCTCCATGTCGTCTTTTGCCGGACCTTTGCCGGCCACCAGCAGAACGGCATCAAGGTTCCTCATGGATCTGATCACGATGTCCAAGTCCTTCTCGTATGAGATGCGTCCTACGTGTATGACGACCTTCTTCCCGACGAGGTCATATTTCTCGCGGACATCGTCGCTGGGGATCCCGGGATGGAACACGTCGGTTTTGGCACCTGTAGGGATGGCCAGAAGGTTTCTGCACACGGCGCCGTGGGACTTCAGTTCCTCGCCGATGCATTTGGTAGGTGTGACGACCACATCCATCCTCTTCAGAATCTGTCTGAGGTAGATCCAGATGAGGCGGTCCATCGTCTCCGGCGGCAACTTGATCGGCGAGTAGTACTTGGCAGCGTCGTCCACCATCGTGTGGAACGTCATGACCGTCGGGATTCCGAGCGTATGGCTGCAGATGAGGGCACGTATCGCCATCGTGGCAACGCCGTGGATGTGGATGACGTCCGGGTCGATCTTCTTCAGGATCTCGATCTTGTTGGACGGGTAGATGGGCACATAGTAGCCCTCGTAGCTCTTGAACTTGACAGCAGGGAAGTAGTAGATTCCCTCCTGCCTGAATTCCGGCTCGGGTTCAGGAGCGATGATGAATACCTCGTGGCCCAGCGCCTCCAGCGATTCCTTGATGATGCATATAGAAGTGACCACGCCGTCCCTGGTGGGGAACCAGCTGTCAGTCATCATCGCTATTCTCATGACCGGTTCAAGGCCGTTATCGTTTTTAACTGTGACAGATAAAATGTCCATCTCGTCAGTATTTGTTCATAGGTCGTCGTGTTTCAAGGAGATGTCATACATCGTCTATAGTGGTACATGTGCCAGATGTTGATTTTCAGAAAAAACGTCTGAAACCAATATATAGCACGAGCACGTAGGCGCTCTTAAACGCATGCCCCCCATACGAATTTGGGGGAGCGGGATCCTGCCGGATCTCAAAGTGTGGTCGATAGAGATGGATGGGATTCATTATAGGGCAAGGGCTCCGCTGAGGCTAGGTCTGGCAGGAGGTGGCACAGATGTAGAGCCCTATGCGTCCAAAAAAGGCGGGGCTGTATTCAACACTACGATCAACAGGTACGCATACTGTACGATCACCCCCACTAAAGATCACTCCATGTCTGTCCATTCCACAGATTATGGAAAGTTCAAGGCACCGTTGGACGGAGGCCCATTGAATCTGGATGGAAATATGGATCTCATCAAAGCAGTGACCAATCACTTCGAGATCACCGACGGGTTCAAGATGTTCCTGCAGTCCGAGGCACCGCCCGGATCAGGCCTGGGTGGATCATCAACAGTCATCGTCTCCATCATCGCAGCCATCTGCGAGTGGCAGGGCATAAAACTGACCAGCATGGAGATGGCCCAGCTCGCATACAAGCTCGAGAGGGAGGAGATCGGCCTCAAGGGAGGGAAGCAGGACCAGTACGCCGCCGTGTTCGGCGGGTTCAACTTCATGAAGTTCAATAAGTACGGTGTCAACGTCAACAGGGTGAGGATTCCCGAGGACACCGTCAACGAGCTCCAGTACTCATCACTGCTCTGCTACACCGGAAATCCCCGCGAGTCCGCCACAATCATCGAGAGTCAGGTGGACAAGTTCAACAAAGGCCAGAACGAGGAGGCCCTCGATAAGACGAAGGAGATCGCCACATCGATGGTCATCGCCCTGGAGAAGGGCGACATCGTGCACGCGGGAGAGCTTCTCCATGAGGGGTGGGAGTACAAGAAGCAGTTCTCCAACAAGATCTCCAATCCGCAGATCGACGCTCTCTATCAGGCCGCCATGGACGAGGGGGCCATCGGCGGAAAGGTCTCCGGTGCCGGAGGTGGCGGTTTCATGTACTTCATATGCAGATACGACCGCAAGTACAGCGTCGCCAAAGTGCTCCAGAACATGGGCGCGAGGGTGACCGACTACATGTTCGAACCCGAGGGAGTGATCTCTTGGAGGTATCCCAATGAATGATGCGATCAAAGCCGAGCTTCAGAGGAGCGCAGATACGATTTCGAATATCGACCCCGCCCAGATCCGCAGGGCGGCGGATGTCCTGATCGAGGCTTTCAGGAACGGGAACCAGGCCATCTTCATGGGCAACGGCGGTTCCTCCGCTGACGCGCAGCACATCGCAGCGGAGTTCTCCGGCAGGTACATGCTCGAGCGCCCCGCACTTCCCGGCGTTTGTCTCTCCAACATCGCTCCCGTCACCGCGATCGGCAACGACTACAGCTACGACCTGGTGTTCAAGAGACAGGTGGAGGCCATCTGCAGGAAGGGCGACGTCGTAATCGGGATGTCGACGTCCGGCAACTCCAAGAACGTCATCCTGGCCATGGAGGCCGCGAAGGAGCGTGGGGCCGTCACGATGTCATTCACCGGGGACGGCGGCAAGCTAAGGGAGATCGTCGACGTGGCCGTCGTCATCCCCTCAAAGGAGACCCCCCGCATCCAGGAGGGCTACCTGTGCGCCTGCCACACCATGTGCGGCATCGTGGAGAGGGAGCTCTTCGGGCAGCGAGCGGTGTTCATCGACAGGGACGACACGATAGCCAAGGACGTCCCGTACTGCAGCGATCCGGATCTCTTCGAGATATACGATCACGTTCCCGCGGCGATCAAGCGTCTCAACGATGCGGGTTTCCTGGTGATAATCATAACGAACCAGTCCGGCATCGGCCGTGGATACTTCGACGAGGAGACCCTCGGGCGCATCCACGACAAGCTACGGCGCAGCGTAGAGGCGGGCGGCGGGCACATCGATGACATCTTCTACTGTCCGCACACGCCCGACGACCACTGCTCCTGCAGGAAGCCCGAGATCGGGATGGGTCTGGCCGCTATCGCGAAGCACGGCATCGACTCCCGCAGGTCGTTCATGATCGGCGACCATGAGAAGGACATGGAGTTCGGAAGGCGTCTCGGGTGCAGGGGCATCCGGGTGTCGGAGGATTTCACCTTCGCCGATGCGGTCGATGAACTGCTCAGGACCATGGATGACTGAGATTAGAACTAGAAAATGTGTAAATATCGAAACATTCGTGCACTCTTTCTAGCAGGGGACCGAACGTCTCCTCACCGACTGCCACAAGGTGATTTCATGGACAAGACGGAGAAGATCTGGCTTAACGGCAAGCTCGTCAACTGGGAGGATGCGAAGGTCCACGTCCTCGCTCACGCCCTCAACTACGGAACTGGTGTCTTCGAGGGAATCAGGGTCTACCACACTCCCAAGGGAATGGCCATCTTCAGGCTCAAGGACCACGTCCAGAGGATGATGGACGGATGCAAGATGATGGGCATCGACCTGGTGTTCGACGGCAAGACCTACGGGTTCGACGACCTCTGCAACGCCATCAAGGACGTCGTCCGCGCCAACGGCGAGATGGTCGACTACGTCAAGCCCTGCGTCTTCCTCAGCGGAGAGGAGGTCGGACTCAACCCCATCGGCGTCCCCGTGTCCATGGCGATCACCTGCGTTCACATGGGCAACTATCTCGGAACCGGATCCGATGCCGGAGCCAAGCTGATCACCTCCTCCTGGCAGAGGCCCGACAACCTCTGCGGACCCGCCGGAGCCAAGGTCAACGGATCCTACGTCGCATCCACCCTCGCCAAGAGGGAGGCCGTCAGCCAGGGAGCCAACGAGGCCGTCATGCTGAACTCCGTCGGACACGTCGCGGAGTGCACAGGGGAGAACATCTTCATGTACCTCCAGGGCAAGATCGTCACCCCCGCTTCCGCGGAGAGCATCCTCAACGGAATCACCAGGCGCTCCATCATCCAGGTCGCCCAGGACATGGGCTACGAGGTCCTCGAGACCGAGGTCTCCAGGTTCATGCTGATGTCCGCAGACGAGGTCTGGATGACTGGGACCGCAGCCGAGATCGCCCCCGTCACCAGTGTCGACAGGAGGCCCATCGGCGATGGAAAGGTCGGCAAGGTCGCCACCAGCATCCACGCCAAGTTCCACGACATCGTCACCGGCAAGGACCCCAAGTACGAGGACTGGCTTGACTACGTCAACTGAATCCATTGAAACCTCCCGCCCCGTCGAAGGGGCGGGAGTCCTTCCGAAATATCGTTTGATTTTTTCCCTTTTCGAGCAAATCGTTAAATCCGGTCCGATGTTGGTCGTGTCGTGATTCAGTTCAAGACGCTTGTGAGGGCCTCTCTGGCCATCTCCGTGGCAATGGCAGCGGTGGCTCTTCTCATGCGCGACTGGATGTGGTTCGTCGTCGTCTTACTGAGCATCCTGCTTCTGCTCCTTCCGTACTACAAGGATGTGGGCTACTACTACAGCAGGAACGTCATCTGGATGTCGATGCTCGCCCCCGCCCTGGTGGTCGTATACTACCTTGTGGACCATCTTGTGTATCCTGTGGGGAGCCACATCTTCCTGGACGTCTCATACACCGAGTACTTCAACGCGGCATTCCAGGCACTGGAGTGCTTCGTCTCAGGGTTCATGCTGGCGCTGCTGATGGACAGGTCCTTCGGCATGACGCTGACCAGGAGGTGGATGGTGCTTTTCGCGATGATGATTTCTCTGGCCGTTTCGGTTCTGGATCTGTTCTTCATGTTCGGGAGCCTCTACGCGGATGGCGCGCCGGTCTTCAACGGTGATTTCCAGCACGGAGACGAGAGGTACTCCAACAGGATCCTCATCGTATCCCCGTTCGTGGCGACGTTCGCATCCGCCGTATACGCGATCATCATGACAAAGTACGTCAAGAGGCACGACAAGAGCGAGTTCACCCAGTCCGTGGAGCTCCGCAGGCCGGTGTCCGAATGCAGGGTCAGGGAGATGTCCGCCGTCGCTCCCGAGTATAAGCCCATCAAGCCACCCAACGATGGATGGGGTCTCGACGACGCCATGTGTATCATCGCATGCCTGATCATTCTGGGCATGAGCGTGGTCTCCCTGGGTTCCGGGTTCAAGATGTCCTACGAGGTGAACACGGGCATATTCTGCGGCCTGTTCTGCCTCGTGCCTATCGCCCTCAAGCACGCCCATGTCATCACGCTCCCGAAGACCTTCATCATGGCGATTGCACTGGCGATCTTCCTTCACGCGTACGGGGTCCTCCTGCTGAAGTACGACGTCCTGATCTACTACGACACCATCACTCACACGATTTCGTCGGTGGTCGTCTCCCTGTGCGTGTACTACACTCTGATGTGCTACCACGCCTACTCCCAGGGCAAGGTCAACTTCTCCGGTTGGACGATGTCCATATTCGTCGCCGTCATCATGATGGGCTTCAGCGCCTACTGGGAGGTGTTCGAGTTCATAGTCGACATAACCACGGGCACCAACATGCAGTACAGCCCGTTCGACACACTGAGGGACATGCTCGCCAACACGTTCGGATCGCTCTGCGTGTCCATCGCGCTCGGGTTCTACCTCAAGGACCACGATCTCAGCGCGATAGTGAAGTCGTTCCAGCTCCACCCGAAGCTCATGGCGTTCATCCAGGACCCGTTCGGGGAGAACAAGTCCAAGTCCTGAGCCTCTGGCATCCCTCGGGCCACGGTCCGTTCCCCCTCGGATACTATAAATACAATCACCCGTTAGTGCGGGATGCTCTCCAAGAGCCGATGAATGATGAAGGCGCGTTGGTGCGTCTGAAAGAGGTAATTGAAATGTCTGTATTTGTGAAGTTTGAGACACCCAAGGAACTCTCCGACAAAGCCTACTCCCTCGCCGAGATGGCCAGGGACGGTGGAAAGATCAAGAAGGGAACCAACGAGGTCACCAAGACCGTCGAGCGCGGCGCTGCCGCCATCGTCATCATGGCCACCGACGTCGAGCCCCCGGAGATCCTCGCCCACATGCCCGCTCTCTGCGACGAGAGGAACGTGCCCTACATCTACGTCCCCAGCAAGATCGAGCTCGGAAAGGCCATCGGACTCGACAAGCCCGCCGCCTCCGTCGCCATCACCGACGTCGGAAAGGGAAAGGCCCTCTGCGACGAGATCGCCCAGGCAGTCCAGGCACTCAAGAACTGAGGTGAGCTGAATGGTCGACACAGACAGCATCCCCTCGGAGGTTGTCGAGATCATCGGAAGGACCGGGATGACCGGAGAGGCCACCCAGGTCAAAGTCCGTGTGCTCGACGGCCGCGACAAAGGTAGAATCATCACCAGGAACATCATGGGCCCCGTCAGGATGGGAGACATCCTCATGCTGAGGGAGACATCCAGAGAGGCCAGGAAGCTCGGAATGAGGTGATTGGCATGGTGGACACAACTAGGAAATGCTCCTTCTGCGGCGCTTCCATCGAGCCTGGAACCGGCAAGATGTTCGTCAAGAAGGACGGCACAATTCTGTTCTTCGACACCAACAAGTGCTACAAGAACATGATCGAGCTGAAGAGGGTCGCAAGGACCACCGAGTGGACCGAGAAGGCCGCCATCGAGAAGGCCGCCAGGCTCAAGGCCGCCGAGAAGAAAGAGGAATGAGCATGGCCATGGAGCAGACCTACCTCATGGTCAAGCCCGACGGAGTCCAGCGCGGACTCTGCGGCGAGATCCTCTCCCGCTTCGAGAAGAAAGGACTCAAGATCGTCGCCATGAAGATGATGGTCATCTCCAAGGAGACGGCGGAGAACCACTACGGCGAGCACAAGGGCAAGCCCTTCTTCCCCTCGCTGATCTCCTACATCACCTCCGGCCCCGTCATGGCCATGGTGCTCGAGGGAGAGAACGCGGTCTCCGTCTGCAGGGGAATGATGGGCAAGACCAACCCCGCAGAGTCCGCACCCGGAACCATCCGCGGCGACTACGCCATGGTCACCGGCATGAACATCATCCACGGATCCGACTCGGTTGAGTCCGCAAAGAGGGAGATATCCATCTTCTTCAAGCCCGAGGAGCTCGTCTCCTACGACAGGACCGCCGACAAGTGGATCTACGAGTGATTCAGCACCTAAACCATTTTCATCCCAAACCCCTTATTATTGTGTAAAAGGTGGCGGACATGGCGATTAGACAGCCGGTTGTCAGTGTTCTTGGTCATGTAGACCACGGCAAGACGAAACTTCTCGACCGCATCAGGGGTACTTCGGTCCAGGCCCGCGAGGCAGGGGCGATCACCCAGCACATCGGTGCCACGGAGGTTCCGATCGAGCACATCTACAAGGTCTGCAAGCAGCTCATCGGGAACAAGAAGTTCGACGTCCCCGGACTGCTCTTCATAGACACGCCCGGCCACCACTCGTTCACCACGCTCAGGGCCAGGGGAGGTTCCCTGGCGGACATCGCCGTCCTCGTCATCGACATCAGGGAGGGTCTGATGCCCCAGACCATCGAGTCGATCCGCATCCTGAGGCAGTACAAGACGCCGTTCGTCATCGCCCTGAACAAGGTCGACACCATCCAGGGATGGATCAGCGAGGAGGGCAGGCCCTTCATTCTCGCCGAGAAGGTCCAGCAGGACCACACCCTGGCCGCATTCAACGACAAGCTCTACACCGTCATCGCCCAGCTCGCCGAGCAGGGTATCTCCGCCGACAGGTACGACCGCATCGACGACTTCACCAAGGCCGTCGCGCTCGTGCCGATCAGCGCCAAGGAGGGGGAGGGGATCCCCGACCTGCTCCTGGTCCTCATCGGTCTCGCCCAGCGTTTCCTGGAGTCCCAGCTCGAGAAGGGCGAGGGCCCCGGCAAGGGGACCATCCTGGAGATCAAGGAGGAGCGCGGACTGGGCAAGACCCTGGACATGATCCTGTACTCGGGCACCCTCAAGAAGGGCGACACCGTCGCCATGGGAACCCGCGGGGCACCCGTGGTCACCAAGATCAAGGCGATCCTCAAGCCCAAGCCGCTGGACGAGATCCGCGACCCCAGGGACAGGTTCGACTCCGTCAAGGAGCTCCACGCTGCCGCGGGTGTCAAGATCTCCTGCCAGAACTGCGAGGGGGTCATCGCCGGTGCGCCCATCATCGTCGTGAAGGGCCCCAACGACCCTGCGATCAAGGCCCTCCAGGAGGAGACCAGCATCAAGATCGAGACCCAGGAGAAGGGGATCACCATCAAGGCCGACGCCATAGGGTCCCTCGAGGCCCTCGCCTACGAGGCGAAGGAGCACGACATCCCCATACGCAAGTACGGCGTGGGGGAGATCACCCGCAGGGACATCGTCGAAGCCGCCTACGGCGACAAGAAGAACAGCGTCATCCTCGGATTCAACGTCAACATGTCCAAGGACGCGGAGGCGGAGCTGGCCAACCACGAGGACCTCATGGTCATGACGAACCAGATCGTCTACCAGCTCATCGACGACTACATCGAGTGGGTGGAGGACAGCAAGAAGAAGACCGACACCGACAAGAGGTCCGAGTTCTCGTTCCCCGCCAAGTTCAAGATCCTCCCCAACTGCGTGTTCCGCGCGAGCAAGCCCGCCATCGTCGGCGTCAGGGTGCTAGCCGGAAGGATCAGGCCCGGGGAGAACCTGCTGGGCTCCGACGGCCGCGACGCCGGAAGGATCAAGAGCATCCACACCGGCGAGGACGCCCTCAAGGAGGCCAAGCAGGGCGAGGAGGTCGCCGTCGCCATCGAGGGCGTCACGGTCGGCAGGCAGATCGACGAGGAGGACATCCTGTACGTCGACCTCATCGAGTCCGGCTACAAGCAGCTGCAGACCCTGGAGCTCAACGACGACGAGAAGATGGCGATGGAGGAGACCGTCGCCCTCAAGCGCAAGGACGACCCCTTCTGGGGAATGTGATCCCGTAACATGACGTTCCTCACCGACCAGGTGATCGCCTACGTCACCTTCGTGCTCCCGATCTGGCCTCAGCTGCTGGTCGTGGACCTGGCCGCCCTGGCCGTCATGATATTCTGGGAGAGGCTGGACCCACGGTCCCTGATATTCTGGATCACCGTGATAGTGATCCTGCCGTTCGCGGGCATAGTGCTGTTCGCACTGTTCGGGTCGACGCTCTACTCCGGATGGCGGTTCAAACGGAAGTCCGGGGATGACGAGCGCTTCTTTAAGGAACGTCCCGACCCTCGTGAGGGCGAGAGCGTCATGCAGAGGTCCCTTCGTGAGCTGGGTGCGGACGTCAGCACCGAGGGGAACATGGTCAGGTTCTACTGGAACAGGTCCGACTTCTTCTCCGACGCGCGGGCAGACCTGTGTTCGGCCGCCGAGTCCATCTACATAATGGCACGCCGCACGCCCCGCGACATGGACGTGTTGTTCGAGACCCTTCTCGAGAAGACGAGGCAGGGGCTGGACGTCAGGATCATGACCTCCACCCTCTGGTTCGGACGCACCCGCGGGGTCCGCAAGCTCAGGAAGGCTGGGGCCAGGTTCTGCACGTTCCACAACCCCCTCTATTCGGCGTTCATGAAGAAGTCCGCCTATCGCAACATGCGCACGTTCATGATCGTCGACGGAGCCATCGCCTACGAGGGACGCGGAGCCGGCGTAAGGTTGGAGGGCCCCTCCGCGGACCGTCTGGAGAGGAGGTTCCGTGCGGACTGGCTCCACGGCTCTGGGGAGGACATGGGGGTCCGTCGGACCGCCACGGCTCCGATTGCCGGAGGGGCGGACGTCCAGATCGTGTCGGACGGGCCCGACCTCTTCGAGTCCAGCCCGATGATGACCTGCTACTCCGACCTGATCGGCGGTGCCAGGGAGTCACTGTACATGTCGTTCCCGTACCTCATGCCCAACGACGAGCTCTACTCGTCGGTCAAACTGGCGGTGCTCTCCGGTGTCGACGTCAGGATCCTGCTCCCGAGGAGGAGCAGGCGCTGGTACCAGTCCTGGAACTCGCTCGCTGCCGCGTACCCGCTGATGCTCGCGGGTGTGAGGGTCTACTTCGCGGACAAGTCTCTGGCCAAGTGCATCATGGTCGCGGACCGCAGGGTCGTCAGCGTGGGGTCGTCCGACTTCACCACCAGGTCGCTCGACCTCGACTTCAACACGAGCGCTGTGGTCTACTCGCGGGATGTCGCGGGGCAGGCCGCCGACGACCTCCTGAGGGAGGCTGAAGGCGCGGCCGAGTGCCATCCCGAGGACTACGAGAGCAGGTCCCTGTCCGACATGTTCAAGATCGCGGTCTCCAGGATGCTGATGTTCTTCAACTGAGTCTTGCCCGGTTATCGAAAAGGTTTATAAACAATCCTTTAATAGCGACGCCTCACAGGTGTTCAAATGGTAGAATTCAAAGCCATTGTCAACGACGTCAAGACCGGAAGGTCCTACAACGTCACAGTGTCTGGTCACCACGCGAACTCTCTGATTGGTGTCAACATCGGAGAGGTCGTGGATGGAATTTTCGTGGGCCTCCCCGGCTACAAGCTCAAGGTCACCGGCGGTTCCGACGGAAACGGAACCCCTATGAGGTCCGACCTCCCCGGCAACAAGAGGGTCAAGCTCCTCCTGTCCGACAGCAAGGGATTCCACGAGAAGTACCCCGGACAGAGGAAGAGAGTCGCCATCCGCGGATCCGCGATCTCCGCCGAGATCGTCCAGATCAACATGGCCGTTGCCGAGTACGGACCCAAGTCCATCGAGGAGTGCCTCAACCCCCAGCCCGAGGGCGAGGCTTCCGCGGAGAACTGATGAAAGTACCTCAGCAGCCCGAGATCAACATCGGGATGATCGGTCACGTCGACCACGGGAAGACCACCCTCACGAAGGCGCTCTCCGGCGAGTGGACCGACCGTCATTCCGAGGAGCTGAAGAGAGGCATCTCTATCCGTCTCGGGTACGCGGACGTAGCATTCTACAAATGCCCCCAATGCCAGGGGCCCGCCGCATACGGCACCACCAAGAAGTGCAAGAACTGCGGTGCGGACACGGAGTTCCTCAGGGCGGTGTCGTTCGTCGACGCGCCCGGACACGAGACCCTCATGGCGACGATGCTCTCCGGAGCCGCCCTCATGGACGGCGCCCTGCTGCTGGTCGCGGCCAACGAGAAGTGCCCCCAGCCCCAGACCAAGGAGCATCTGATGGCCCTGTCCATCATCGGCATCGACAAGATCATCATCGTCCAGAACAAGATCGACATCGTCAGCAGGGAGCAGGCGATCGAGAACTACAGGCAGATCAAGGAGTTCGTCAAAGGCACCATCGCCGAGAACGCCCCGATCATCCCCATCTCGGCCAACCGCGGGGTCAACATCGACATGCTCGTCGAGGCCATCGAGGAGCACATCGTCTCCAAGGTCGTCAGGGATGTGGACGCCGCGCCGCTCATGCACGTGGCCCGTTCCTTCGACATCAACTCCCCCGGTACCAAGCCGGAGGACCTGAAGGGAGGAGTCCTGGGCGGATCCCTCATGCAGGGAACCCTGCACGTGGGCGACGAGATCGAGATCGCCCCCGGAAGGAAGACCGAGGTCGCGGGGAAGACCGTCTACGAGAGGATCACCGCGAAGATCACCTCGCTCGAGGCTGGAGGCAAGAGCGTCGACAAGGTCCTTCCCGGAGGCCTCATCGCCATCGGAACCGGACTGGACGCCGCCATGACTAAGTCGGACGGACTCACCGGAAGGGTCATCGGACGCCCCGGCGAGCTGCCGAAGGTCGCGCACGACTTCAGCATGAAGACCGTGCTCCTGGACCGTGTCGTCGGATCGTCCGCAGAGCTTTCAGTCGAGGAGATCAAGAGCAACGAGCCGCTCATGCTCAGCGTCGGAACCGCCACCACGGTGGGTGTCGTCAAGAGCGCCAGGAGCGACTCCGCGGAGGTCGCCCTCAAGATTCCGGTGTGCATCATGCCCGGACAGAGGGTCGCCATCTCCAGAAGGATCTCCAACAAGTGGAGGCTCATCGGCTACGGCATCGTAGAGTGAGGGCCATGCAGACCGTGGTCCTCGACACAAACGCCTTACTCATGCCTTTTGAGATCAAGATGAACCTCGACCTCGCCCTCAGGGAACTCCTGGGCGAGGCGAGGATCGTCGTCCCCGGCCCGCTGGTGGGGGAGCTCAAGCATCTCGACCACAAGTTCGCCGGAGCGGCCCTGTCGCTGGCGAGGAAGTACGAGATCATCCCCACCGAGGCCTCAGGGGACAGTTCAGTCATCGAGCTGGCCAAGAAGACCGGAGGCTAC
This sequence comes from uncultured Methanomassiliicoccales archaeon, assembly GCA_949295765.1. Classification (GTDB taxonomy): domain Archaea; phylum Thermoplasmatota; class Thermoplasmata; order Methanomassiliicoccales; family Methanomethylophilaceae; genus Methanoprimaticola. Next base: position 22,442 of record CASFMM010000012.1, read on the forward strand.
GTCCTGACCAACGACAAGGAGCTCAGGCGCAGGCTCAGGAGGGAGAAGGTCCCCATAATCTTCCTGAGGTCAGGTACCCATCTCGCCATCGACACGTATCTCGGCGAGTGATTCACGCCCATCCCGGGATGTACTGGTTGGTGCTGCCGTTGTGTTTGAACTCTAGCCAGGGTGTCTCTGATGACTTTTTGGACAGTTCTCTGACGAGGAGTTCAGGATTCCTGATTATTTGCTACGAAATGAAACGTTCTGTGTTTTAATCTCTATAAGACGGATTCAAGAATCTCGGTGTTAATACATCCAAAGGTATTCGAAAGCGAAACCTAGTCTCTTGTTATTTGCTGTTAATTCGGTGTTAAGAAAAAATAGCCCCTTCTTTAAATACAAAACACATTGAATCAGCTCAGGTGTTAAGTTGGTGTTAATTCGGTGTTAAACGGCCAGGAGCCCAGTCTGACTCCCGACCCGATTCAGATCAGCGGATCCGGGTACTGTGTCGGCTCTCCCGGATGCCAAGGCTTCTTTCCGACCTCGTCCAGCTTGTCCTGCACGAGCTCCTTTCCCTTTTCCGTGACCCCGTAGACGGGCACCTTGTTCCCAGCCACCAGTGTGTCCGGTCTCCTCAGGCACTCCTCGCGCAGGTATCTCGAAGCGCAGGCGGTGATGATGTCGAAGGTGTCGAACGCCTTCGCGGCATCCTCCTCGGACATGCCTGTGGTGTGCACGCCGATGATCACCAGCTTGTCACCGTACCTCCCCCTCATCCTGACGGCGGAGTCGACGAAGGGTGTCGTCACCGCCACCCTCTCATAACCCATGGCGAACGCCTTGTCGACACCGGCCTCCATGTCGATCCTGGCCGTCTCCGGGTCCAGCATGTTCTCCATCCCGACGGCTTCGACGACCTTCGGGATCGGTTCGGTCTCGCAGATCCCGGAGATCCTGCCCCCCAGCCCCTGGACCAGTCTGGGCTCGGTGACGACAACGGTCCCGCAGCCGTCCGCGGCGATCACGGCGGCGTCGATCTTGCCGTTCATGAGTGCGGAGCACAGCGTTTCGGAGATGCCGAAGTTGAGGAAATTGTTCATCTCGGTGACCCTGTCCTCGCTGCACATCCCGAACGACTGGATCCTGAACTCGATGTTCTCCCTGATGGAGTCCCTGTTGAGCTCCTCCATCCCCCTGCGCTTGGCGAACAGGGGACAGTACCTGACCTTCGGTTCGGTGACATCGACGACCTTGCCGTCCTCGACGGTGACGCGGCTCAGACCGAGACACTCCATGACATGCCTGGACATGTTCTCGGGGTATGCCATGCGTGTATAAAAACCTGAAAAGGTTGGGGGGAGGGTGCCGGGGCACCCTCTTAGAAAAGGGATCACTCGTCGATGACGTCGACGCTGATGATCTTCACGTCTTTGAGGGGCTTGTCGT
>CASFMM010000013.1 GCA_949295765.1 uncultured Methanomassiliicoccales archaeon
GGCGGTCAAGATCATCGGTCTGGCCGACGAGCTCAAGGAGGACATGATCCACCAGTACGGCGAGAACTCCTTCAGGCTCTACAGGCTCCCCGTCCCCAAGAAGGGGCTGGTCACCGGTATCCTCGGACCCAACGGAATCGGAAAGACCACCGCGATCAGGATGCTCTCCGGAACGGAGATACCCAACCTGGGCCGCTACGACGAGCCCCCGTCCAAGGAGGAGGTCCTCCAGCACTTCGCCGGGACCGAGCTCCATGACTACCTGGAGAGGGTGTACGCCGGAAAGGTCAAGGTCGCCGTCAAGCCGCAGTACGTCGACAAGATCCCCCTGGCCGCTAAGGGGGTCGTGAGGGACCTGCTCTCCAAGGTGCAGGACCGCATGACCGTCGACGAGGCCGCCGAGCTCTTCGACCTCACCGAGGTCATCGACAGGGACATCTCCAAGCTCTCGGGAGGAGAGCTGCAGAGGGTCGCCATGGCCTCCACCATGATGAAGGAGGCCGACGTCTACTTCTTCGACGAGCCCACGTCCTACCTGGACATCTACCAGAGGGTCAAGATGGCCCGCCTCATCAAGGAGCTCAGCGCCGACAAGCAGGTCATGGTCATCGAGCACGACCTGGCCATCCTCGACTTCCTGGCAGACAACGTCAACGTCGTCTACGGTTCCGAGGGGGCGTACGGAGTGTTCACCCTGGCCAGGCAGGTCAGGACAGCCATCAACGTCTACCTGGACGGATACCTCCCCGAGGAGAACATCAGGTTCAGGGAGAGGCCCATCGAGTTCGAGGCCTCCCCGCCCAGAGGGGACTGGCAGACCGCCAACCTCATCTCGTTCAGGCAGCTCAACAAGGACTTCGGCGAGTTCAAGCTGGACATCACCGGGGGCGCCGTGAGGATCGGTGAGTCCGTGGGAATCGTCGGACCCAACGCCACCGGAAAGACCACCTTCGTCAAGATCCTCGCCGGGATCATCGAGCCCGACTCCGGGGAGATGGACAACAAGGTCAAGGTCTCCTACAAGCCCCAGTACATCACGGGGGACTTCGACGGGACCGTGCAGGACCTGCTGTACTCCAAGTACTACGACACCGTGACCTCCGGGTTCTTCAACGGGGAGGTCGTCGAGCCCCTCGGGATCAAGTACCTGATGGACAAGCAGGTCTCCAAGCTCTCCGGCGGAGAGCTGCAGAGGGTCGCGATCACCATGTGCCTCGCCGCGGAGGCGGACATCTACCTGTTCGACGAGCCGTCCGCCTACCTGGACTCCAACCAGAGGATGAACGCGGCCAAGACCATCAGGCGCATGATGGAGAAGACCGGCCGCAGCGCCATGGTCGTCGACCACGACATCTACTTCCTGGACATGGTCTCCGACTCCATGATGGTCTTCGGAGGCGAGCCCGGACACCACGGAATCGGAGACGGACCGTTCGACATGAGGGACGGCATGAACCGGTTCCTCTCGGCGGTGGACATCACGTTCCGCAGGGACGCGGACACCCACAGGCCCAGGATCAACAAGCCCGACTCCAGGCTCGACCGCGAGCAGAAGTCCAGGGGCGAGTACTACTACGCCTGACGAAGCATTCCCGGTTAATCTGAAATACTGGCTTCAGTGGTGACAGGTCCCATGGGAAGAGCCGACACCCACCTCCACACCGAATACTCCGGCTTCAACAAGCTCGGGATCATCAGGTTCCCCGAGTCCACGACCATGCCGGAGAAGCAGGTGGACAGGATGAGGGAGCTCGGCATGAACGTCATGGCCATCACCGACCACGACGAGACCGCCGGCGCGTTCATAGCCCAGAAGTACGCCAGGGCCAACTACGACGACATAGAGGTCATAGTGGGCGAGGAGGTCACCACCGCGGACGGGGAGATCATCGGCCTCTTCCTGACCGAGAAGGTCCCTGACATGCTTTCAGTGGAGGAGACCATCGACATCATAAGGTCCCAGGGCGGGCTGGTCATAGCCCCCCATCCATTCAGCATGCACGCGCCCGGACTCCAGGAGCGCATCCTGGACCTGGACATCGACGGGTTCGAGACCATCAACGGGGGACATCCGGACGCCTACGCCAACATGTTCGCCAGGATCGTCATGGACAGGTACCCCGGCAGATGGGCGGAGACCTCCGGCAGCGACGCGCACTCCGTGTACACCTCCGGATACAACTGGACCGAGTTCTCCGGGAACAGCGCCGACGACTACAGGAGGGCGATCCTGAACAAGTCCACCGTCGCGGTTGGCAAACCGGCACCGGTGTTCGGCCAGGTCCAGTGGAGCGTGGACGTGGTCCTCGGAGGGCAGAGGCTGATGTACAAGTCCCTTTTCGGGAAGCTCAAGAACGTCCCCCACGACCATCTCATCGAGAAGATCAACAGCATCACCGACCTGAAGAAGGCCACGGGCATCTTCGCCGGCATGCTGTACGTCGTGCCGCCGCTGTCGTTCGTAGCGACGATACTCAGCACCTCGTACCTCAAGAAGAGCGCCGGCGACATGACCCCCTGGATCCCCGACCGTCTGGCCGAGATTGACAGGATCGTGAAGGCAGTGGACGCCCGCGGAGGTCCGGGAACTTGCGACGAGCCCCTGCCGGAGATCGCGCAGGCCCTGGACGTTCTGCAGTCCCACAGGAGGCCCATCCGTGGACTGGGACGCCTATAAGGTCGGGATCAACGTGCCGGAGAGCCATCTCCGTGCGGTGATGGACGCCCTGGACGGCGTCGTGGATCCGCTTTATCCGGGATACGACCACGTCTTCAGCTGGTGGCCGGTGAGGGGATGCTGGAGGCCCCTGGAGGGCTCGTCCCCCTACGACGGGGAGACCGGCAAGATTTCTTACGCCGACGAGTTCCGCCTGGAGTTCGCTGTGAGAAAGAAGGATCTGGGGAGGGCCGTGGAGGCGGTCCGCGGGGCGCATCCCTACGAGGAGCCCGCCATCGACGTCATCCCCCTGATCCCGTGGAAGTCCGTCATTCCTTCGGACGGTAGATGAACAGGTTGTCGAAGGTCTTCTGCATCCTGTGGATCTTGATGCTCTGGAGCCTGTAGGCCTTCTCGTCCTCGTCCAGAAGACCCATCTTCACGTACTGGGTGAGGATCTCGTCCGCCATGTCGTACCCGGACTCGACGCCGATCACGATGTCGATGAGCCTGTTGCGGCAGGCGATGTGCTTGGGGAGGACGCCCCCGTTCTCCTGGAGGAAGCGGTCCCTGACCAGCGGGAACAGGTCCAGGTTCCTGGCGCAGGCCTCCTTGGCCTCCGCGTACCTCTCGGCACCGAACAGACCGTCGATGTAGCCCTCTGTGATGATGAACCTGCTGTAGTCGTCCATCTCGTGGTCGGCGGCGTACTCCCCCGCCGTGATGGACAGGCCGTAGTTGTGGTCCTCCGTGGCCCTCTGCATGAGCTGGACCAGGAACGCCTGGGGCGAGGATGTGTCTATTCCCTGGAGGTACCTGCGCATCTTGACCCTGGTGGGGTCGTTGAGGGTCCCGTACCAGTCTGAGAGGCCCGCGTCCGCGACCTCCTTCGGAATGTCTGCCTGTGCCATGCTCCGGAAATCCGGGAACCGATACATAAATCGAGTGTCGGATGCGGGGAGACGGCGAGTCCCGTTAATCCTCGCGGATTGTGACCTTGTTGCTGGGCGAGTGGGGCCTGACGCAACAGAGCTTCTCCGGCGTCCACTCCAGGGGGCACTCGAACGGCACCGACCTGTCCATGCAGTTCCTCTCGCAGTGGCGGCAATGGAACTCGCTGCACGGGATGCAGCTGATGGACGTCTCCACGGAGTCGCCGTACTTGGCCATCACCGCCTCGTCGATCTCCTGCTTCTCCACGTACTCCTGGGCGACGGTCATGTTCCTCGGGAAGACCACCTTCATATCCACGTAGATCTTCGGACCGTACTTGATCAAACGTAGGTTGTACACGTCGATCCAGTCGTCATGCCTGTACTCGTTGATCATTGCGGAGACCTCGGCGATCAGGTCCTCGTCGGCGCGGTCCATGGTCTCGTCGGCGGACCTCTTGATGACCCCGAACCCGGTGTACAGGATGATGAACCCGAACACCACGGCGATGGACGAGTCCAGCCAGCGGGCGTCGTAGCCCATGCCCTCGGCGATGTAGACGACGAACAGTCCGATCAGGATCCCTATCGAGGAGTAGGTGTCTGAGCAGAGGTGCTTCCCGCTGGCCTCCAGGGCCGGGGAGCGGTTCTTCCTGCCCTTGCGGATGGCCACCCTGCCCACGGCGTAGTTCGCGGCAGCGGCGAGGGCCACGAGCACCAGACCGATGTCCAGGTCGGAGATCTCGCCGGGGTTGAAGAACGAGTTGACGGACTCCAGGATGATGATACCGCCCGCGACCATGATCATCGTGCCCTCGATGGCCGAGGAGATGATCTCGATCTTACCGTGTCCGAAGGGATGGTTCCTGTCGGCGGGCTGTGCTGACAGGTAGAGTGCGTAGATGCCTATGCACGCGGCGACGACGTTCACGATGGATTCGGTGGCGTCGGTGAAGATGGCCACGGATCCCGTGAGGAAGTACGCTATGTACTTGATGATCAGGAGGGTGAAACCCAGAACGACGATGATCTTCTGGAACTCGAAGTTCTCGTCAGCCGCGCTTGCCATGGCACACCCTAATTACTGCTTATTTAAAACAGTTGTCAATTAGTCATTCTTAAGAATCTTAAGCCGCGACTGAACCCTTGCCGCGGAACATGGACACCACGGCCCCGACCGCGCACATGGCCACGCACACGCCGAAGGAGTACCTCATGACCGTGATGAAGCTGTCGTAGGTCTCCGGCGCCAGGTTGTCCGCGGAGCCCATGATGACGGAGATGAACAGCATGGCGATCCCCATGCTCACCATCATCCCGGTCTGCCTCATGACCGCGACCATGGCGGATGCCTCGCCGGTCTCGTGGGGCTCCACCGAGCCCATGATTATGGACGTGTTGGGCGCGGAGAACAGGGAGAACCCGAATCCGACGACCACGAGAGTGACCACGATCACCCAGAGAGGGGTCCCGATTCCGTAGGTCAGGATTGTGGCGATGCCCACCGCGGATATGACCAGTCCGGCGGTCGGCAGGATGCGCTTGTCGCGGAGCCTGTCGGACATGCGACCGAAGTACGGCGTGCCGACGGCCTGGATCGCAGGCTGGATGAGCATCAGGAACCCGGCCTGGGTGGCTGTGAGGCCCCATATGCTCTGCAGGTACAGCGCGAGGAAGTAGGAGATCGAGTACGATGCGGCGTAGTTCATGAACGTCGCGATGCAGGAGCCGGTGAACACCCTGCCCTTGAACAGTCTGACGTTCAACAGATGGTACGGGGTCCTGAGCTCCACGTAGGCGAACAGGCCGATGAGAACGACGCCCACCACCAGCATCGCATAGGCCCAGGTCTCTGGCAGGTTGATCATACCGCCCATGCTGAGCACGATGGCGATGCCGTAGACCAGCGCCCCCTTGCCGTCGAACCTCCCTCCGCTGTCCGGGGAGATCTCCACCTTGAACCTGGACATGCACAGTATGGACGCCACGGCTATGGGGACGATGAGCAGGAACAGGCTGTGCCACCCCAGGAGGTCGTTCAGGACGCCCCCGATGGCGGGGCCTGCGGCCAGCCCGATGTAGACGCACATGGTCTGAAGCCCTATAGCGCCTCCCCTGTGCTCCGGGGGGTAGATGTCGGTGATCATCGAGATGCTGGTGGTCACGATGCACGCGGAACCCAGTCCCATGATGACCCTGCAGGCTATGAGGAACCAGAACGACGGGGAGAACGGGGCCAGGATGCAGGCGACGGCGATGATCGCCACGCCCAGCATGAACGTCCTCTTCTTGCCGTGGATGTCCCCGAACTTGGCCATGGGGACCATGAACACCACGGAGGACAGCAGGAACGCGGTGTTGACGTAGGCCAGCATGTGCGAGCCCACGCCGAACTCATCCCCTATGTTCACCAGGGAGAGGTTCATCATCGTGCTCAGGAGGGGCGTGATAAATCCTGACAGACAGCATGCCAGCAGGACCAGTTTCCTCTCCATCGCAGTGTACGCCATAATCCGCCTCCTAATCCCTTGAAGTAAACGTAGCATCGAAGTTAAGGTACGATAAAAGGTTTTACGGGCCGGTCCCGGAGGACTGACCCGAATGTGTCCGATTATTCCAGAAAGGAACAACCAGTTCCGATTTCCACTTCCAGGAACGGAACCGACTCAGGCTCCGGCGCCGTGTCCTCCGCTGACCCCGGTCCTGGACATGACGACGAACGCCAGGCAGGCCACGATGGCGACGACGGCCATCACGCCGAACATCACGGGATACGAGCTGCCGACGGCGGCGAACAGCGGGACGCTGATCAGCGAGATCGAGAACTGGCCGAGGTTCAGGCATGTGCTGTACCCGCCCATGATCTTGCCGGAGGTCGAGGCGGTGGTCTCGCCCGCCAGGGTGTTGGACACCGCGGGGCACACCATGCCGAGTCCGGCACCGGCGACGATCATCATCACGACGGAGGACGCTATAGACTCCGAGACCTCCAGCGTGAGGAGGGCCACCGCCAGCAGCAGGAAGCCGATGGCGATGATCGTGAAGGGGGCGAACCTCTGGACGAACCTGCGGTACATGAGACTGAAGCAGGCGTTGGTCACCCCGTGCACTCCCAGGAACAGCCCGGTCACGGAGGTGGACACGGCCAGCTCCGTCTGGAGATAGGTGGGCATCTTGGTCGGGAGGAGGAACGCCATGGTCATGGCCACGAAGATCGTGACGTAGCAGATCGTCAGGAGCCTCTTGTTGGCCTTCCTCTCGGGGACGACCCTGTCGGCGGGACCCTGCTCGTCCCTCCTGGGCTCCTTCATGGTGAGGAGCACCATCAGGAGAATCGGGACTCCGATGAGGTACACCAGGAACGGCTCCCTCCAGGAGAACTCCGCCAGCAGCCCTCCGGTGTACTCCAGTATGAGCACACCGACGCCCATGGCCGCGGACTGGTAGCTGAGGGCCCTGATCCTGTCCATCCCCGTGTAGTACTCGGCGATGAGGGCGGTGACGGCGCTGGAGATACCGGCGATTCCGATTCCCACGACGAACCTGAACACCAAGAGGATGTACAGCTGGGTGTCGCTTCCACCTTCCATGAGGAACCCGACTGCTCCGGCCGCCGTGAAAACGACCAGGGACGTCGCCAGGACCTTCACCTTGCCGAGCCGGTCGGCGAGGGCGCCCATGGCGAACCCGACGAGGGCGACCGCCAGGGACGGGATGGTGATGATCATGGACACGAGCGTGTCCTGCCCGGGAAACACCTGCTCGATCAGCGGCAGGGCCGGTGCGACGGCGGCTCCGCCCATGAGCATGAGCATCGAGCAGAGCATAATGGTGAGAAGTGTCAGTTTAGTCGGCTTAAACTGTTTGGCCACTTGCATGATTGGCTCAAAGTGACCTTGTATAGATAGTTTGGGGGAGAACAAAGAAAACAGCCGGCCGGAGCCGGTAATGAGTTTGCGTTCAGGCCTGGGCGGCCGCCCTCTCGGCGTCCCTCTGCTGCTGGAGCCTGCGGTAGTGCCTGACGCTCCACAGCGAGATGACGATGCCGTACGCGATGGCGATTACGCCCATGAGGCAGTACACCTCGTAGTAGGAGTTGCCGAGCATGGCAAGAAGGGGCACGCTGATCAGCGAGATGGCGAACTGTCCGAAGTTCAGGCAGGTCCCGTAGCCTCCCATGATGGACCCGGAGTTGGAACCTGTGACCTCCCCGGCGAGGGTGTTGACCAGCGAGGGGACGATCATACCGACTCCCACCCCGGTGATGATCAGGGTGAAGATCGCCAGGGGCACGCTGGGGAACAGGATCAGCACCGCGAATCCGATGCCCATGCACAGGAATCCCATCCCCAGGACCCTGAACGGAGGGACCTTGACGGTTATCCTGCGGTACAGGATGCTGAACACCGCGTTCGCGACCCCGTGGAATCCCAGGAACAGCCCGACGATGGACGAGGACACGCCGAGGTCGGCCAGGACTATCGGGATGCTGGTGGGCAGCAGGAACACCAGGTTCATGCAGAAGAAGATCGAGACGTAGCACAGGGCGACAATCTTGTAGTTCGCCTTCCTGAACTTCTCGTGTGCGACGATGTCCGCGATCTCGGCCCTGTCCTCCTCGGACATCCTGGGCTCCCTCATGGACAGGACGGCCATGGCGAGGATGGGGATTCCGATGAGGTAGACCAGGAACGGGGTCCTCCAGGAGATCTCGGCTAGGGTACCTCCGGTGAACTCGAGGATGAGCACGCCGATACCCATGGCGGCGGACTGGTAGCTGAGCACCTTGACCCTCTGGACGCCGCCGTAATACTCGGCGATAAGGGCGGTGACTGTGCTGGTGATTCCGGCGATTCCGATACCCAGAATGAACCTGGCGACGAGGATCGTCTCGAGGTCCTCCAGGAAGTAGCTCGCGACTCCCGCGACAACGAAGATGGCGAGGGCGAGGAACAGGACCTTGACCTTCCCGAACCTGTCGGCCGCGAGGCCCACTGCGTAGCCGACGATTGCGACGGCCAGCGAGGGCAGTGTGATGATCAACGAAACGAGGAAGTCATCCCCGGGGAAGGCCAGCTTGATCTCGTTCAGGGCGGGCGCCACAGCGGCGCCTCCCATCAGGATAAGCATGGAGCTGAGGAGGATGGCGACCAGTGTCAGCCTGGTCGGCTTGAAAATACCTTTGTCTCTCTGCATGGAACGCCCTCTCCGTGGTCTCGTATTTAATTCTTGATAGTTGATTGGCCAACTATCAACCCCCTTTAACCCAGGCGGACATTCAACCTTCCTTTAAATACGGATTTTATGTATCACTATATCGATGATTTTTCCATCCAGCAGTACATATGTCTATCGGTTCAAGATTAATCGAGTCAAATGAGCTTTAAAGATCTAACCGTCGAATGTCGGTTTATGACATTGAACCGGACTATATTCATAAAAATGGACTTCGAACATGTCCAAAGCTTCCGGGACAATCCTCAAATAAGAATCACCAGCCTTGGAACCGCATGACCAGCGAAGTAGTGGCGAAGATCGATGACTTCCTGACCAGGGCCGGGGTGTTCACCCTGTCCACAGTTGACGGGAATGAGCCCAAAGCACGTCCGCTGGGGCTCCACATGGTGGTGGACGGCTCCGTCGTGTTCGGGGTCGGCGACTTCAAGGACGTGTACAAACAGATCGTTGCCAACCCGAAGGTGGAGATCACCGCATGCATCGGAGGGGAGTGGCTCAGACTCCACGGCAGGGCCGTCCGCATCGAGGACGACTCGGTCTCCGAGAGGGCCCTGGACATGGTCCCGCCCCTCAGGAGCATCTACAACGACGAGACCGGCCATAAACTCGCGATGTTCCGCATCGAGGACGCGAAGGCGGAGTTCATCGACATGATGACCGTGAAGGAGAGCTACGAGCTCTGAGGCAACTTTTTCAAGAACCGGCGGGGAACCCCCGCCGGGATTTTCATTTCAGACCAGGTAGTCCTTCAGGACGCCGGCCAGGTCCTTTCCGTCGGTGGACAGCCAGGCGTCGAAGTCCTTGCCGCTGGCCGCGACGGTCCTCCCGAGGAACACGGCCATCTCCGGGCACCTCTCCACCGGGACGGCCCCGACGGCGTCGCCGAACCTCTCCCTGCCCTCGAGTCCGCATCCGTTGACGGTGAGGTTGTACACCGCCACGGGCTTGCCGTCCACGCTCTTGGACGCACCCTGCAGTCCGAGCATGCCGACCTGGTGGTTGCCGCATGACGACACGCAACCGGATATCCTGAACCTGGGCAGCGCGTTGTCCGGTATGCCGGCTTCGCGGACGGCGTCGATCATGGCGTAGAGGGTCCCGTTGGAGTCCCTCAGACCCTGCTGGCAGATCTTCGACCCGATGCAGGAGACGGATGTCTCGAACAGCGTCCCGGCCCCTCCCTCGGTGGCGTCCCTGACCCTGAGGGCCTCGTCGCCGTCGAGGTTGACTATGTAGAGGGTGCTGTCCGGGGCCACCCTGACCTCGGCGCCCTCTATGTCCGCGATGGCGTCCCTGATGCTCTCGAGCGCCTCCAGCGGCACGTCCCCTCCCACGGGATGGTACGCGACGTAGTAGAGACCGGGCTGCTTCTGCCTGAAGATCCTGTCGCCCGAGACGTCCTTCGGCTCCTTGACCGGATACGTCTCCGGCTCCGGGTGTATGTCCAGTCCGCCCTTCTCCAGCAGCGGGACCAGTGCCTCCCCGTAGGCCCTGAGGAAGCCCGCGTCCCCCAAATCCACCCTCATGTACCTGGTGCGCGCCCTGGCGCGGTTCTCGTAGTTGCCGTGGGCCATGAAGGTGTCCACCATGGCGCGGACGTAGTACAGCGTCCTGGACGGGTCGATCCCCTCGGCCACCCTGATGCCGATCATCGGGTTGCCGCCGAGGCCGCCGGCCGCCCAGACGTCGAAGGTGCCGTCGTCGTTGGCTATGAACCCCAGGTCCCTGAACGTGGCGTGGGTCTCGTTCCTGTCGGAGCTGGAGAAGGTGACCTTCAGCTTCCTGGGCATCCTGATCTCGGTCATGATGTCCAGCAAGTACGTCTCCGTGGCCTTGGCGTAGGGGTACACGTCGAACCTCTCGCCGGGCTCCACCCCGGACAGCGACGTGGCCGACACGTTCCTGGGGTTGTCCCCTCCGCCCCCCTGGGTGTTGATGCCGTGGTCCAGGGCCCTGTCCATGATCTGGTAGATCTGGTCCCCGGTCAGGTTGTGGAGCTGGACGGTCTCGCAGGTGGTGGTGTGGATCCTGGAGATCCCGAACCTCCTGCACTCGTCGATGATGAAAGAGAGCTTGTCCTTGGACATGCGGCCCCCGCACATGCGGAGCCTGATCATCCCGAGCTCCCCGCCCTTCTGGGCGTAGCTGCCGAACCTGCCCGAGATTCCCTTGTAATCCTTAGCCGAGAGGTCCTTCCTGACGAAGAACCTCTCCTCCGCCTCCCTGAACTCCGGGAGCCTGGCCCTGAAGAACTCGACGTCCTTGCTCATACCTGATGGAAGGTGCGCAGTGGTTATTACGTCTGACGGTGATACGTCGGACAGGTGATTCGGATGTCCGACTGTCCGGAGGAGATCAAGAGGAGGCTGGGCCTGGTGCAGGTGTACACGGGCAACGGCAAGGGCAAGACGACCGCGGCCATGGGCATGGCCTTCAGGGCCGTGGGCCGCGGGCTAAACGTGATCATGCTGCAGTTCCTCAAGCCCCCGAAGGGCTACGGGGAGCACATGGCGGCGGAGATGCTGCCGGGCTTCACCATCGAGCCCATGGGCTCGGACCACATGTGCGGCCGCGAGGTCACCAGGGAGCAGGACATCGAGGACACCCGCAGGGGACTGGCCAGGGCCGAGGAGGTGCTGACCTCCGGGGAATACGACATGGTCATCTTGGACGAAGCCATCAACTCCATCAGGCTGGGCCTCATGACCCCTCAGACCCTGATCGAGCTGCTGGAGAGGAGGGCCCCCAACACGGAGGTCGTCCTGACCGGCAGGGGGGTGCCCCAGGAGGTCATCGACTATGCTGACCTGGTCACCGAGATGACGCTGATCAAGCACCCGTTCGACAGGGGTGTGGGGGCCAGGAAGGGGATCGAGTACTGAGGTTCACCCTGATACGACCTTGGACACTATAGTAGGGGTCTTCTTCGAGAATGCGATGCCGTAGAGGACCGTCCTTCCGACCATGCCGTGGGCGTAATCGTTGTCCTCGATCTGCTTCAGGGCGTCCTCCGCAAGAGACTGCATCTGCTCCGCGGAGGGATCCTCGACCTTGGAGCGCTTGATCTCCATAACGATGTTCGGGCCGTTTCCGCGCTTGCACCTCATGCGTATGTCGTGGCAGCCCTCCCCCGACTCGAAGTCGGCGGTGATCTCATAATTACCGAAGAGGTTCATCAGCAACCCCGCAATGAACGCCTGATACGAATGCTCGTTGTCCAAGACCCTTCCGCTTATGACGTACTCGAAGAGGTCCTTGAGACACCCCTCCAGACTTCCAGTGTCATCTGACAGTACAGCCCTCGCCAGCCTGCGCATGGAACCGGACATCCCGTCCATCCCGAGTTCCCTCGTTATGACATCGCCAAACACTCCATACATCTCACGGTTGGGGATGCGCAGGGAATAGCGGTCCATGTCATGGTCGCAAACCACCGTCAGATATCCGGAGAAGGCAAGGACACTGTAGATCCCCCTTCCCAGATCGCTGATGTCGGCGAAGGTAACCCCGACCTCCAGATCCGAGGATATGCTCTCCCCGGAACCCAGAGCTATCATGTTGCCATAGGTCTCCTCGTCGGGAATCGCCAACAGGTCTGTGATGATGTCGTTTCCGCTCGTCCCCGCCCAGTACGGGGCGGGCTTGAACCCGGACTTGACGTACTTCAGGACACTCCACGGGTTGTATATGTCGGCGTTCCCGAAGCGGTATCCATCATACCACTCTCTGGCCTCGGCGAACTTCTCCGGATGCCCGAAGTCGGCGCACATGAGCTCTACCTCCCTGGGGGTGAATCCGAACATCTCGTCCGCATCGGTGCTGAGGATGTTGTTCACCTCCAGATTGTTCAGACCGGAGAATATGCTCTCCTTGGCAATCTGCATCACACCTGTGACCACGCCGAATCTCAGGTTTTCGTTGCCTTTCAGAGCCGAAGAGAGGAAATCCCTGAGAAATTCGAGTATGTCTCTTTGGATATCGGAACCGTATGACCTGTTCAGAGGGCTGTCGTATTCATCGATTAGGATGATTGTGTTCTTACCGTAATGTGCTTTGAATATCGCGGATAGCAAACGCAACGACCTTTTGAGTATGGAAACATCGGATGAACGGCCCATCAACTCCTCAAAGAGATTTCTGCTGTCGAAGTCCAGACTGTCGCTGACCAGAATATCTGGATGCTCCTTACATATCCCGGACACGACCAGCCTGACATCGGAGATGAACGATTCGTAGGAATCACAACCCAACTCCTTCATATCGAGATGCATCACGGGATATGCGTTCTTCTCCGGATCGTCGGGACGCAGGTCACTGATGGCCAGATCATCGAACCAACAGTTCCCTTCGTACCTCATGTTAAAGTATGCATCCATCATGCTGAGGTTCGTGCTCTTCCCGAACCTACGGGGACGGGTGAACAGGAACGTCTGAGTCAACGTCTGTTTAAGAATCTCCTCTATGAGTGGCGTCTTGTCGATGTAGTATCCGTTCTTATCGCGGATTTGCTTGAAATCCTGGACACCAATTGGGATCGCCCTCATGATTTCCTGAATGTTTCCTACCCTTAAAATGATTGTGATTTCGTTACTATAACCGCCCTCGCCCACGACTCTCGAACCCTATATATCCGAATAGCCTTCGCAGGGATCATGACACTCTATGACAGCATCACCGAGACCATCGGGGAGACGCCCCTCGTGCGCCTGAACAGGATGAACCCTCCGGGCACACACGTCTACGTGAAGATCGAGAGGGGCAACCCCGCCGGGTCCATCAAGGACCGCGCGGCGCTCTCCATGATCAACGACGCTGTCGCCCGCGGCGAGCTGGAGGAGGGCGGGACGATCATCGAGCCCACCTCCGGGAACACCGGCATCGCCATAGCAATGATCGCGGCCGCCAGGGGCTACAGGGCGGTCATAGTCATGCCCGACACCATGTCCAGGGAGCGCATCTCCCTCATGAGGGCGTACGGAGCGGAGGTCGTCCTCTCCCCGGGAGCCCAAGGGATGCAGGGCGCCGTGGACACCGCCGAGAGGATCAGGTCCGAGAGGGGAGGCTTCATCGCGGGGCAGTTCGACAACCCCGCCAACGTCGCCGCCCACAGGGTAGGCACCGGGAAGGAGATCCTCAGGGACCTGCCGGACGTGGACTTCATCTACGCCGGCATCGGGACCGGTGGGACCGCATCGGGCATCGGGCTCGCCTGCAGGGACTGCGGATCCAAGGCGAAGGTCATCGGAATAGAGCCCGCCGAGAGCCCCCTCATCACCGAGGGGCGCGCCGGGGCCCACAACATCCAGGGCATCGGCTCCAACTTCGTGCCCGGCAACTACCTTCCCGACGCGGTGGACTCCATGGAGACCGTCGCCACCGACGACGCGATAAGGACGGCGGTGGAGCTCGCCCGGAAGGAGGGAATCTTCGCCGGCATCTCCTCGGGGGCCAACGTCTTCGCCGCACTCAGGAAGGTCGGGGAGGACCCCTCCGCCAAGGTCGTGGCCATCCTGCCCGACGGCGGCGAGAAGTACATGAGCCTGGGCATCTACGAGTGATCCCATGCCGGTCAAGATCCCCGACGACCTGCCCGCCGCGTCGATCCTGGAGTCCGAGAACGTCTTCGTGATGAGGGAGGGCAGGGCCAACACCCAGGACATCCGTCCGCTGGAGATCCTCATCCTGAACCTCATGCCCACCAAGGTGGAGACGGAGACCCAGATCCTCAGGTGCCTGAGCAACAGCCCCCTCCAGACCAACATCACGCTGCTGCAGATGGCCTCGCACGAGTCGAAGAACACCTCCGCCGAGTACCTGGCCAGGTTCTACAGGACCTTCGACAGGGTCCGCGACCGCAGGTTCGACGGGATGATCATCACCGGCGCGCCGCTGGAGACCATCGAGTACGAGGACGTGGACTACTGGGAGGAGCTCTGCGAGATCATGGACTGGACGCTGACCAACGTCTGCTCCACGCTTTACATCTGCTGGGGCGCCATGGCAGGGCTGTACCACCACTACGGCATACAGAAGCGCCAGATGGAGTCCAAGGTCTCCGGGATCTACGAGCACAGGGTGCTCATCCCCAACGAGCCCATCGTCAGGGGGTTCGACGACCGCTTCTTCATGCCCCAGTCCAGGCACACAGAGGTCAGGGCAGAGGACATCACGGCGAACCCGCACCTGCACATAGTCTGCGCCTCGGAGGAGTCCGGGGTGGCGGTGGTGCAGTCGGAGAGGAACCAGACCTTCATCACAGGGCACCTGGAGTACGACGCCGCGACCCTGGCGTACGAGTACGAGAGGGACCTGAAGGCGGGGAAGCACCCGCACGTCCCGGACCACTACTTCGAGGACGACGACCCCCGGAGGGACCCCGTGGTCAGGTGGAGGGCCCACGCCACGCTGTTCTACACCAACTGGCTGAACTACTGCGTCTATCAGCTCACGCCGTACGACATCGACGAGATCGGGAAAAAATGAGGGAGATCGTCACTGGCTGACGACCCTGGGGTTCACCAGCTTCCCCACTATGGCGTCCCTGACGAACGGGTTGAGGCCGGACACGTCGCCCTCGCCGTCCAGGACGGCCTGCACCTCCCTGGAGACGTGGGTGAAGACCTCCCTGAAGATCCTGCAGGAGTCGTTGCCGTTGTCCTCCAGGCATCCCTCGTGGTAGGCGTCCATGCTGCAGCCCCCGTTGCAGTACCTGAAGATGGGGCAGGATGCGCACTTCTCGCGCCTCTTTATCGAGCCCACCAGGATCCTCCTGAAGCCCTCGGACTGGAACAGCTCCTGTATCGAGGAGACCTGGTTGACGTTGCCCATGCAGAACTCCTGCGGGCAGGCCTTGGCGCACGGATAGACGGAGCCGTCCGGGTTCACGCACAGCCACTTGGTCAGGCAGGAGGTGTGGGCGCAGTCGGACGGAGTGGGGTCGCCCAGGTAGTTGAGGATGTAGAGATAGTGGGGAATCAGCGGGACATCGGCCCTGGAGTCGTGGAACCAGGCGTCGAAGGCCTCGATGCTGCCCCTGATGAACTCGTCAGCGTTCGGCACGGTGCCGTTGGTCCTGGCGCATCCCGCGGGGATGACCGGGGACAGGGACAGGTTGGTGCCGTTCGCTTTGAAATAATCGTACAGCTCCCTCTGCTTCAGTGCCGTCTCCGCCGATATGGTGGCGGACACGGAGTACTTGTTCTCCTTCGAGGACAGGAGGTTCAGCGCCTTGGAGGGGTCGCCCTCCCTGAGGACTGAGTTGTAAGGTCCCTCGTACGACACCCCGACGTTGATCTGCTTCTCCCTGCAGTAGGCCATGAAGCGCCTGTTTACCAGGGTGCCGTTGGTCTGGACGGTGTTGCCGCAGCGTCCGTTCCTCTTGCCGAAGTACCTCTCCTGAAGCTCGATCGCATCCTTGTAGAAGGACAAGGGGAGCGTCAGCGGCTCCCCTCCGTGCCAGATGAACCATGCGGCCTCGTACTCCTGCGAGACCATTCTGAAAAGACGATCGAGAGTGTCAAGGGAGATCTCGCCCCTGACCCTCTCGTCCGGTGTGTGGTAGCAGTGCCTGCATCCCGTGTTGCAGTACAGCGTCGGCTTCACGACTACCGACAGATAGGGTTTCATGCCGCTTCGCGGGAATCAGAAAGGCCAGTAGGTCCAGACGCCGTTGAAGCCGTTGGTGGCGTAGCAGCAGCAGGCCACACAGACGACGACCCCTCCGATGAGGCAGCCGTACCATCCGGGGCTGTCGCAGCATCCCCTGTCGTTGCAGCAGCAGTAGTCGCACTTGGTGGACCCGTCGTGGTCGCCCTTATCGTAGCGCTCGTCATGGGTCGTCTCGGGAAGTCCCTCCATGGCGAACGCGATGAACGCGGAGGGGGACTGGCTCTCGTAAAGTGCGGTCAATTTGTCTACGGATTCTGACTCGTACGACATGGGATACTCACCTACCGACGCTGAATTCGGTACAGTCTTGGTGTACTTAGTGCGCGTATTTAACGATTAGGTTCTCTGAAGACTATGCCAGATGTCTGGAACACGGCTTTTTCCACATTGGAATGAGACATCTGGCTATCATCGTCCAGAACATTGGTTTGATTACCTACAGCAATGAGAATAAATTAGATTTTTCAGGGACCCCCCCCCCCTCTCGGTGACATGACTCTGTCCCAATGATCCGCGCATATCGTGACCCTTATATCCGCTCTCGTGGAATGGGGGTCTATGCTGGGTTACACCGTGCCCGCCTATGGGAGGCTCTCCCCTGCTGATCTGTCAAGATACCGCAGGTACTACTGCGAGACCTGCCACCAGCTCCACGAGGGCTTCGGCCTCACTGGCACGCTCACGGTCAACTACGACATGACCTTCAACACCGTCCTGCTCTGCGGCATCACCGGCAAAGCCCTGGACGTCGGCCCCACCGAGGGGACGATCTGCGTCCTTGACAGATGCAAGACGAACGACGACCTCATGCGCGACATGGCCGCCTACACCCTGATCCTCACCAGGTGGGAGCTCCTCGACGACGACACCGACGGCCCCTCCCTCAAGAGCAAGCTCATATCCCTAACCCTGAACCGCGCCATCGAGAAGGCCGTGAGGCTCCACCCGGACTACGACGACATGGTCGGAAAGGGGTTCGAGGAGCTCAGGAAGCTGGAACTCAGTGGTTGCAAAGACGCCCGCCTCATGGGGCGCACCTTCGGGAAGGGGCTGATCGGCGCCCTGGAGGACATCGCCGGCGACTCATACACCGACGACCTCGGCGAGGTGTTCACTGAGCTGAGCACCGCCGTCTACATCATGGACGCCATCGACGACCTGGACGAGGACTTCATGGAGGGCACCTACAACCCCCTGCTCCCCGACTCCGGCTACGTCAACGCCAGAGCCCTCATCGACAGGGATGTCTTCAGGTTCACCGGCCTCGTCAACGAAACGATCGGTTCCATGCAGGGCAGCTACTCCAGGGTCAGGCCCTCCATGATTGGAAACCAGTCCCTCTGCGACAACATCGTCTACTTCGGGATCCCCGAGTCCGCCAGGAGGGTCATCTCTGGCAACTCCCAGGCGAAGGCCAGCATCAAGAACATGTTCTCCAACAGGAACGCCAGGATGTCCGAGTGACCTCTGTATGATTGCTTTGATGCTATCGAAGACGTATACGATGTTATATATACCCCATCACCGATGTTCTATCCATACCTTAACCGACCCTGCGGGAACAGGGCCGGGGCCTTCAAAGGCCATGGTTTGACCGTTCAGCGATGCTGAACGGAGATGTCGGAGTCAATGCCGAACATCGAGATCGACATGTGGACGTGAACCGTCCACCCGGGGGCCTTTATCTCCATTATATCGACCTCCTGCTGGCCGGAGTTCGGATCTCCGGTCAGCACTGCCTCACTTTTTCGAATATTATTTAAGAGAGCGTCCGTGAGTTTACAGAAAATCCCGGCAGGGACACGCGTTAGACACAATCAGAGAGAACCAGCGGGATCGTAGTGGGAGCAGACGTCCAGGGGGAAGACCTCGTCCCCGGTCCTGGAGCACCTCCCCTCGGAGTGGGAGAGGCAGTTCTCGCAGCACCCCGGACGGTACCTGCCGCAGGTCCCGTCTGACTCCGTCGCCCTCGACTCGGGGAGGCACACCCACATCCCGTCGGCATGCCTGCAGAACCTGCACGTGCGGCACTTGCGGTAGCTCTCGTCCATGGTGATGGTGAAGGCGTCCTCCGATGAAATAGTCTGGGGTCTGTGGATTGCTCTGAAGCTATCGAAAGCATAAACGATTCTTTATATACTTCCTCGTCGTTCCCTTATTCATACTCGAACCGGGCCTGTTCACGGCAGGCCCGGGGCCGTCAAGGCCAGAGTTTGTCCGTCCATCACTGGACGGAGATCTCGATTTCGATGCCCCATATCGAAATGGAGATCCGGACGTTGTACGTCCTCCTGGAGATAACAAACGACATTGTTAGCCTCCCGCCGGCCGGGGATTTCGCTTTACCTGGCCGGCCATCCGGTTTCTCAGTGATTGATATTAAAGCGGTATGCGTGCGGTCACATTCACATCCGGGCGCCGCCGCTTTCGCCAACTATTTACCTGAATTACCGATTCGGACGCACCATGACGGTCACGATAGCCTATATGGGCATCCCGGGGTCCAACTCCGAGCAGGCGGCGACGGAGTTCGCCGCCAAGATGGGATGGGACGAGTACGAGCTCCTCCCGAGGGTCGACTCCAGGGGCGTCGTAGACGCCATGGACCTGGAGGGCGCCGAGTACGGCGTCGTCGCCGTTGCCAACATCAACGCCGGACCCGTGGAGGAGACCAGGGTCGCCCTGGAGGGCAGGGACGACCTGGAGTTCGTCCTCAGCTTCTGGGTCCCGATCCACCACTGCGTTTTCATCAAAGAGGGGTACGACGGCCCGGTCAGGCACGTCGCGTCCCACATTCAGGCGCTGCTCCAGACCAAGGACAACCTGGAGAGGCTGTTCCCCGGCACCGACAGGGTCGAGGTCGAGGACACCGCCGTGGCCGCGGAGTACCTCTCCGAGGGGAAGCTCCCCGAGGACACCGCCGTGGTCTGCAGGCGCAACGCCGGGCAGATGTTCCATCTGAAAATGATACACGAGAACATCGAAGACAGGGCCGACAACATGACCGAGTTCCACCTCCTCCGCAAGGGGTCCGCATGATCTCCGACATGATCGAGGAGGACGCCCGCAGGCTGGACGACATCGTCGCCGAGCTGAACAGGGAGGCCCTGAAGCACAGGAACGCCCGCGACGACTACAACAGGCAGGCCCAGGTGCTGGCGGACAAGAGGGACAAGCTCCAGGCCCAGGCCAGGAAGCTTTCCTCCCAGGCCTCGGTGTATAAGCAGCAGAGGGACGAGTGCAACATCTCCGTCAGGGAGAACAAGCAGAAGCGCGACGAGTGGAACAACCGCGCCGCCAGGATGAGGGCCGCAGGAGGGCTCGGCGACATAGGCGAGGCCAAGTCGCAGGCCCAGAGCTACCACCAGAAGGTCGTCAAGTACTCCCAGGACGGGCAGGCCCTCCACGAGAAGATGCACACCCTCATGGAGCAGGCCGACAAACTCAGACAGGAGGCCCAGGTCTGCCACGAGCAGTGTCAGACCTGCAGGAAGGCGGCCAACTCGGAGCACGAGAAGTACATCGCGGCGGTCAGGAAGATCGAGAGGGTCAGGGACAACCTGCCCGAATGACCTTATCGCAACCGTGCTGGCTCACTTCGTAATTGTCTAAAAGCGATGCGAACTGGCATTCGGATGTCATATTTTAATTACTAATCAGCTTTCGATTTCATTGAAAGTTGCGTTTGGATGATCAGTCCACGAACAGCATCACGTCGCTGCGGTACAGCCTCATGAACCTGTACGTCCGCATCCTCCCGGTCTTCGGATCGGGCATCTCCCTGTCGCAGACGAACCGGTAGTTGCACTTCTCCATGACCCTGCCGGAGGCCTCGTTCTCGGTGTCGTACCTGGCCTGTATGAACGAGTAGTCGGTGAAGTCCAGGATGTACCTCGACACCGCCGTCAGCGCCTCCGTCATGTAGCCGTTGTCCCAGTGCCTCTGGGCCAGGCAGTACCCCACCTCGCAGTACCCCTGGTCCGGATGGTCGCGCACCGCGGTTATGCTTCCGATGGGTTCGCCCGTGGACCTAAGCACGATGCACCAGTCCATGCTCCCGCTCCCGTACTGGCGCACCCACGAGCCTATGATCCTCCTGGTCTCCGTGACGTCCCTGTGGGGCCGCCAGGTGGCGAACCTTGCCACCTCCGGGTCGGACATCCAGTTCCTGAAGCAGGCCTCCGCATCGGAGACTTCGAACCTCCTGAGCTCCAGACGGTCCGTCCTGAGGTTCAGCGTCCTGAGCGTCAGAGTATCTCCACCTGCAGCGATTGCATGACGTCCAGCGCCTTCTCCCCCAGCTCCCTGTCGTAGCTGGCGACGCAGTCCCTGCGGACCACGATCCTGGCCTCAGGGTTCGCCGTCCTGGCGATGACGGCGTTGGCGATGACGCAGATGTTGGTGGCCACCCCGCAGATCTCGATCTCGTCGTACCCCCTCAGGACCTCCATCAGCTCGGCGCAGCCGAAGGTGGGCTTGTCGATGATGCGGCACCTCGGGTCCTCGGACAGCTCCCCGGGCCTGCCGCAGATCTCCCATCCGGGAGTGCCCTTGATGCAGTGCCCCACGGGCAGCAGCCTCCCCTCGCGCGTCTCGAGATAATCGGGACCGTGGGTGTCCCTGGTGAAGAAGACCGAGTCCCCGGAATCCAGATAAGAAGTGATGAGGGAACCGATGGCATCCCCGATTAAGGCGGCATCCTGGCTTCCCAGGGTGCCGTTGACGAAATCGGTTTGATAGTCCACTACGACCAGGGCGCGCATACCCCGGCCGAGGGGTTCACACCTTTATGTTGTTGGCGGTGCTGTTCCTCTTGACTATCTCGAACACTAGGCTGTAGGGTATTCCTTGGGATATGGAGATGTCCACGCAGGAGCGTCCCTTGCGGTACTCTCCCAGGATCAGCCCCTCCAGGACGGCGTCGACCTCGGGTGCGCTGGGGCCGGTCTTCTGGATGTCGACCTCCCTCTCGCTGGCCCAGTCCTTCGAGGAGCATAGCGGACACTTCCTGGGAACCTTGGTTCCCTTGGCATTCCAGCTGTAGCCGCAACGCTTGCAGGTGTAACTGCGCGGTGGAGTGTTCCACTGGTGTGTCCCGCATGATGGGCACCTCTTCGGTGACCCGTTGTGGGAGTTCCACGTGTGGCCGCAGCGGAGGCATGTGACTCTGAGGTGGGAGTCATTCCACTTGATCGAGCGACACTTCGGGCACCGCTTGGGCAGCTCGTCCTTACGTGGGGTCCACTCGTAGGAGCACCTCGCGCACCTCAACAGACTGCTTAGCGGTATAGTTGGGGACATACACATGTGTCTGGACTTGTAAGTATTTAATAGTATGCGTAAGGTTTTAATTGTTGGACGTATAGTCCAACTCACCAGCCAACTTTAAATGCAATCCATGTCGTAAAATAGACATTTGCAAACCTCGGATGTCTGAGAATCGCCAGGAAGCCCCTTCCGATCGAGTATCCGTTGCGGAAAGGTCTCATCGCGGACTCGATATCCTCGTCGGACCACTCCGAGAACCGCCTGTGGGCGTCCATGAAGTGCCTGTCCGTGAGGATCGTCCTCCCGTACCACTTCGCGTACCTCCCGGGCCTGCCGGCCATGACCGCCTCGGCTGCCTTCCTTCCGGACAGCATCGCGGCGCCTATGCCGCCGTAGCACAGGGCGTTGGCGAGCCCGGACGCGTCGCCCACGATCATGGCGTTGCCGTCCACGACCCTCGGCACCCCTCCGAACGGGATGTGCCTGGCGCCTGTGG
>CASFMM010000014.1 GCA_949295765.1 uncultured Methanomassiliicoccales archaeon
GATGGCGATGGCGATGACGTCGACGTTGTACTTCTCCTGGAGCCAGTGGATGGCGACGGAGGTGTCCAGTCCGCCGGAGTAGGCGAGGACGACCTTGTCTCTCTCGGCTTTCTTCTCTGCACTCTTGGCTTTGGATTTGCAGGCTGCCATTGTGATCGGAGTCTGTGATTGCCTTCTGGGATATATGCTTGGTTGGACGCGCGTGCGTGCATGAACACGGTCCGTTGGAGCATGTGCGATATCAGACATGTTCCGGGGCGGACAAATTTCCAATTCCGACGCGTGTTCCGCGGCGCAAACATGCTGTTTACAAGTCCACAGCGAGGTACGCAAGACGCCAAAACCGTCTCTGCGGAAACTACGGCTACCACATGTGTCTGAAATCAAACAATACCTTTTTGAATACCTCTTCGGTGGCCTTGACACTACACTGAGTGATGGAAATGACCAGAATAGGCATCATCGGGGGCACGGGGTACACCGGCAGCGAGCTGGCGCGCATCCTGTGCACGCATCCGGACGTAGAGATCGCAGCCATGACCTCCCGTCAGAACGCGGGCGTCAGGGTAGCGGACGTCCACCCGTTCCTCAGCGGATACGTCGACATAGACTTCACGGAGAGGATCTCCGACACGAAGGACCTCGACCTTGTCTTCGTGGCGACACCCCACGGTGTCGCGATGAACGAGGTGCCCGGCCTCCTCGAACAGGGGATCAAGGCCGTCGACCTGTCCGGTGACTACAGGATGCACGACGTCGCGGTTTACGAGAAGTGGTACGGTCACACCCACACCGACACGGAGAACCTCCAGAGGGCCGTGTACGGGCTGCCGGAGTTCTTCCGCGACGAGATACGCGGCGCCGACCTGGTCGCCAACCCCGGATGCTACGCCACATCCATAATCCTGGCCTGCGCCCCCCTGCTCAAGTCGGGTCTGGTGGAGGAGGACGTCATCGTCGATGCCAAGTCCGGAACGTCCGGAGCGGGGATGGTCCCCAGTGCACGCACCCATCACTCCACATGCGGCGAGTCGATCATACCGTACAGCGTCGGTACGCACCGCCACACTCCCGAGGTGGAGATGGCGGTGGACCGTTTCGCCGGCTCGCACATGAAGGTCACGTTCGTGCCGCAGCTGCTGCCCATAGTCCGTGGCATCCTGTCCTCCTGCTACTTCAACCTCAGGAAAGAGGTCACCCAGGAGGAAATAGACGAGGTCTACCGCGCCCAGTACGGCGGGGAGCGCTTCGTCCACTACGTGAAGGAGCCGTCCATCCGCGCGGTGGTCGGGTCCAACCATGCCCAGGTCTCGTCGCGTCTGATAGGCGACAAGGTCGTCGCCTTCGGCGTCGTCGACAACCTGGTCAAGGGGGCCGCCGGCCAGGCGGTCCAGTGCATGAACCTCATGCTCAATCTCAAGGAATCCGCCGGGCTGGACACGCCCGGTCTGGGGGTCTGAACATGGTAGAGATAATCGATGGAGGAATCACGACACCCCAGGGCTTCAAGGCCGCGGGTGTCCACAGCGGAGTCAAGTACCGCTCCCTGGACCTGGGGATGCTGTACTCGGAGGTGCCCGCCAGGGCCTACTGCGCTTTCACGAGCAACAACGTCAAGGCCGCGCCGGTCCAGGTGATGATGGAGGAGAACTCCAAGACACTGTCGGCGGTGGTTGTCAACAGCGGAAACGCCAACGCGCTCACCGGGCGCCGCGGCATAGAGGACGCCTACGCCATGAAGCAGGCGGTGGCTGCGGAGCTGAACCTCGATCCCAAGGAGGTCGGGGTCATGTCCACCGGACTGATCGGACGTTTCCTGGACATGCACAAGATACGCTACGGGATCTCCCGCGCCGCACGCGAGCTCGATGTCGGCCGCGAGCCCGACAAGCTGATCTGCGAGGCCATAATGACCACTGACACGATCAAGAAGGAGTGTGCCGTGCGCACCCGTCTCAGCGACGGCACCCTGGTCTACATCGCCGCCATCTCCAAGGGTAGCGGCATGATCGAGCCCCACGTCAAGGTGCTCCACGGGACCACCCTGACCATGATCACCACCGACGCCACACTGGGCGACGACTTCGCCGACACATGGCAGTCCATCCTGGACGACTCGATGAACATGGTGTCCGTCGACGGTGACCAGTCCACCAACGACACATGCATCCTGATGGCGAACGGCATGTCCAAATCGAAGCCGGCCGACCACGACCCCGAGTTCGAGGCCGCGCTGCGCCTCGTCATGACCAAGATTGCCCGCACCATCGCCATGGACGGCGAGGGCGCCTCCAAGCTGATAGAGGTGCAGGTCACCGGCGCCGACACCAAGGACGATGCCAGGAAGGTCGTCAAGACGATCATCAACTCCCCCCTGGTCAAGACCGCCATATTCGGCGCCGACCCCAACTACGGCCGTCTGATGATGGCCGTTGGCAACAGCGGCTGCAAGTTCGACCTCAACGAGGTCCGTCTGACCATCAAGGGAGGGGACATGGAGGTCCCGATCCTCGACTCCGGGGCGCCCATCTTCCAGGACGAGCGCGCTGTGGAGGTCGTGCGCATGGCCATGGACAACAAGGAGGTCACGATCATGGTGGACCTCGGTGTCGGCGAGGAGACGGCCACAGGATGGGGCTGCGACCTGACCTACGACTACGTCCGCATCAACGCGGAGTACGCCACATGAGGTGCCTGTCATGGAGAACCTGTACGTTCTGAAGTTCGGCGGCAACGCGATCCGCGGCAGGGACGACATGATGCGCCTGTCCAAGGAGATCGCGGAGCTCATCCACGACGGGGACCGGATCGTCCTGGTCCACGGCGGCGGTCCGGAGATCTCCGAGGAGATGGAGAGGCGCGGCATGACCCCCCGCAAGGTGTGTGGGGTCAGGGTCACCGATGCGGACTCCCTGGAGGTCGCGGAGATCGTCCTCAGGAGGCTCAACGCGGAGATCGTCGGCTGCCTCCAGGAGTCCGGGGTCCAGGCCCTGGGAATCCCCGGGTACTTCTGCACCGTGTGCACGAAGAAGCCCCCGATGAAGGTCGTCGAGGACGGCAACGAGGTCGAGGTGGACCTCGGTTTGGTCGGGGAGGTCTCCGGCACGGACCCGCAGTGCCTGTTCGACCTGCTGGAGCAGGGCATCACACCCGTCATCTACCCCATAGGGAAGGACGCCGAGGGCAGGATGCTCAACGTCAACGCCGACACGATGGTCGCCGGCGTGGCCGCGGGAGTGGAGTGCAGCGAGATGATCACGATCACCGACGTCCCCGGTATCATGCTGGACATCAACAACTCCGGGTCCAAGGTGGACTCACTCACCCTGGCGGACGTGGACCGCCTCATCGCCGACGGGACGATCTCCGGCGGCATGATCCCCAAGGTCGAGGCCTGCAGGAAGGCGCTGATGGCAGGTGTGACAACGGTCAGGATGGTCAACGGGAAGGACCCCAGGAGCATCATCACGGACATCAAGAAGGGAGTCCCGCACGGGACGATCATCACGAAGTGATACAATGGATTTCAACGAAGTCAAGGCGAAGAGCGACCGTTACCTGTTCCAGAACTACGGCCGCATACCGCTCTCGTTCACGCACGGCCGGGGATGCTACCTGTACGGCAGCGACGGCAGGGAGTACCTGGACCTGGTCGCGGGTATCGCGGTGAACTCTCTCGGATACGCCCATCCTGATGTGACGAGGGCGATCCAGGAGCAGGCGTCCAAGATGACGCACGTCTCCAACCTCTACTACGTGGAGCAGCAGGCCGAGCTGGCCGAGAGGATCGCGTCAATCACCCCCGGGGAGCTGGACAGGACCCTGTTCTGCAACAGCGGCGCCGAGGCCAACGAGGGCGCTCTCAAGACGGCGGTCCGCTACACCGGGCGCACGAAGGTCCTGGCGGCCCTGGACGGGTTCCACGGCAGGACGTCCGCCGCCATGGGCGCCACGGGACAGGAGAGCATCCAGAAATCGTTCGAGCCGCTCATAGCCCACGCCTACGACTACTTCAGGTTCGGCGACCTGGAGAGCGTCAAGGAGAAGATGACCAGGGACGTGGCCGCGCTCATCGTGGAGCCCATCCAGGGCGAGAGCGGGGTTCACACCGCGTCCGCGGAGTTCTTCAGGGGCGTCCGCGACCTGTGCGACGACAACGGCACCGTGATGATCGCCGACGAGGTGCAGACCGGCATCGGACGCACCGGCGAATGGTACGGCATCCAGAACTACGGCGTCGTGCCCGACATCATCACCATGGCCAAGGCTCTCGGCGGAGGCACACCCATAGGGGCGGTCACGACGACCGACGCGATCTCCTCCGTGATGACTCCCGGCACCCACGGCACCACCTTCGGCGGGAACCCGCTGGTATGCGCGGCGGGATGCGCTGTCATCGACACGATGAGGAGGGACGGGATCGTGGAGCACGCGAAGGACATCGGTGCCAGGTGGATGGCCGACCTGAAGGCCGTCGACTCGCCGAAAATCAAGGAGGTCCGCGGATGCGGGCTGATCATCGGCGTCCAGATGGATTCGGCCGAGACGGCGTCGGCCGTTCAGAAGTACTGCCGCGACAACGGTGTCCTCGTCAACGTCGCCCACGGCGGTACCATCCGTCTGATCCCTCCGCTCATCATCGACGACGGGCAGAAGGACAGGTTCACGGAGCTCCTGAGAGAGGCTCTGAACTGAGGGACACGGCTGTCCCATTTCCAAACCTTTTACACATTTTCTGTCCATTTTAAAACATTATATACCTGTAAGGGAATCCCTTCGAACATGTCCAAAAGCGTCATCAAGGAGAGTCTCGCCGAGAAGACCAGGATGTACATAGACGCCCACCCCAGCATCAAGGACTGCGTCGCCAAGGGACTCATCAACTACTCGTCACTCGCCAGGATGATCATGAAGGACATCGGCGTGGACAACGAGGAGGCCGTGATGATCGCCTGCCGCCGCTACGCCTCGAAGCTGTCGGTCACCACCGACCACGAGCTCAGCATCCTCAGGATCCTGAAGGACAGCAGGCTCGAGATGAGGACAAAGACGTGCATCGTGACGGCCAAGAACGACTGGTCGGTCCTCCACAAGATGGACAACCTGTTCAAGGACCTCTGGAACGAGAACAGCATCATGCAGTGCGTACAGTCCGCGTCCGCAGTCACCATCATCGCGGACACCCTCCTGAAGGAGAGGATCATCGACACCGTCGGCAGGTTCAACCTCATCAAGGTCAGGGAGAACCTGGTGGAGATCGCCGTCAAGTCGCCGGAGAAGATCGTGGACACCAGCGGTGTGATCGCGTACCTGATCACCAACCTGTCCGACGCCGGCATCAACATCGAGGAGACCGTCAGCTGCCACACGGACACCATCTTCATCGTCGGGGAGTCCGACATGATCAACGCGTACTCGGTGCTGACCAAGTGCATCCAGTCGGCCGAGGAGACCATCAGGGGCGAGTGAGCTCCAAAAACATCTTGCGCGGGTAAATCCCGCGTTTACATCTCATTTTATCCTGTTATATTCTGCAATATGGATTCTACAGCTCAGGTTTAAGTACGGATTCCAGAGACCATATCGTATGTTCGTGGAAGCGGATTCGCATTTCAGAGCTTGGGAGATGTCTTCTGATTCAGCCAGAAGGCACTTGGAGCTCATTGCCATGACAATGGCTTTTGTGTCGGAGGTTCTTTCATCAGAAGTCAGTGGGAATAGGAATTGTCTTCTTTTCGGAAGGTGACTCAGTGTACCATTCCGAGTTCTACGGATCTCGTGGTGCGATTTCTGAAAGGATGACTTATGTCTTTATGGACGAGTTCGGGGACACTGGCGATAAGCCAATGGAAGTGAGAAAGGGTATTTTCAATCCCAGCAAAGTGTTTGGTTTCGGCTGCACCGTAACTGGAGATCCTGAGAGATTGGGAAGAGTTTCGCAAGAGATACGTGACGCTAAGGGTATTTCAAAGGAAGTAAAAGCGCGTAAGCTGGATTATCGCGAGAAGGTCGAGATGTCTAGATGCCTTGTTATGACGGCTACTGTGTCTTATGCGCTTGGTTTTGACAAAAACATGGCAACTCAATCAGTAACCTGGATGTCAAATGATGGTTTTCACAGGCAGGTTATGATGCTTGTGAGAACTCTGGACATGGTACTTTCCCAGAGAAGTGGTTCATTCTACCATGTGGTTTTCGATGATCATAACAGTTACAAACCAAGTGTTGCCAGGACTGCGCTTGATGATGGATTCGAGTGGCTTTCTGAGAGACATGGTGTGGATTTGACATGCGAGTCTGCACGCTCTTCCTCTGGCGAATTCAAGGATCAGTTACAATCCAACGATATCGTTCCCCATTCCATGATCCTTCAGTTGGAGCGTGAGGAGCCATCGATATCTGGGATTTTGGGAGTCAGGCAACGCTTGCTTGGTAAAACGTGTGTGCAGGGGAGGATGCCCCCCCAGATACACACAACATAACAGCATCGCTATTGGATTAATTAACCCTTTCCAGAGCATTACAATATGAGTTTAATCATGGATTACAGGTTTTGTGTCACATGGGCATGGTGCAGGAGCCAAGACCAACATCAACGATTATGAAAAAGAGGGGTGGTCGCCCACCCCTAAGGAGTTTTCAGAGTATCTTGGACAGGAAGTCCTTGAGACGCTCGTTCTGCGGGTTGCCGAAGAACTCGTCGGGGGTGTTCTCCTCCGCGATGACCCCTTCGTTGAAGAAGAGGACCCTGTCGGAGATCTCCCTGGCGAATCCCATCTCGTGGGTGACCACGAGCATGGTCATCCCGGAGTCGGCCAGGTCCTTGATGATCTTCAGGACCTCGCCGACCATCTCCGGGTCCAGAGCGGACGTGGGCTCGTCGAAGAGCATCACGTCGGGGTTCATTGCAAGCGCCCTGGCGATTGCCACACGCTGCTGCTGTCCTCCGGAGAGCCTCGACGGGTACTGGTCCGCCTTGTCCTGGAGACCGATTCTGGCCAGGAGCTCGTCGGCCTTTGCAGAGGCCTCCTCCTCGGTCATGATGTCCAGCTTCATCGGAGCCATCATGATGTTCTCCTTCACGGTCTTGTGCGGGAAGAGGTTGAAGCTCTGGAACACCATCCCGATCTTCTGGCGGATCAAGTTCGGGTCCACCTTTTCCGGTCCGGTCGCCGTCTGATCGGAGTCCGTTCCTCCGCTCTCCATCCTGGCCTCCCTCTTGGCGGCTCTGGCCTCCTTCCTGGAGGCTCTCAGCTCTCTCTTCTGCTCCCTCAGCTCGGTCCTTGCCGCGGGACGCTCCTCCTTGGGGAGGGTCGGGATCTCCTTCCTCATCTGGTTGATCCTCTCGGACGTCACCAATCCAGAGATCTCCACACCCTCGAAGACGATTGTCCCGGACGTGGGGACCTCCAGTAGGTTTATCGAGCGGAGGAAAGTGGACTTTCCGCATCCGGATGGTCCGATGATGGAGATGACCTCTCCCTTGTGGACGTCCAGGCTAATGTCCTTCAGGACCTCGTGGTCCCCGAAGGACTTCCCGAGGTTCCTGATCTCAATCAGTACTTCGCTGTCAGTAGGCACGGTTTAGCCTCCTCTCTAGTCTTCTGATAAGATACGTCAGCACGAGGACTATCGACAGGTAGATCGCTGCGGCCACTATGATGGGCAGGAGCGCGTCGTACGTCTGTCCCCTGATGATGTCCGCTCCCCTTGTCAGGTCCATGATTCCGATGTAACCGGCCACGGAGGTCTCCTTCAGCAGGGAGATTCCCTCGTTACCGATGGCGGGCAGGATGTTCCTGATGGCCTGCGGCAGGATGACGTTGGTCATGGCCATCCTGTTGCTCATACCGAGGCTTCTGCATGCCTCCATCTGTCCCTTCGGGACCGCTGTTATTCCTGAACGGACGACCTCAGCCACATACGCGCCTGAGTTCAGTCCGAACGCCACCGATGCTATCAGCACACCGTTGTCCGACGATGCGAACACCACGTAGTAGATCAGCAGCAGCTGGACCATCACAGGCGTTCCGCGTATCACGGTGATGTACACGTGGCATATCGCGTTCAGTATCCGCAGCTTGCCCGTCATATCGTGGGTGCTGCGCACCATCGCCACCACGGAACCGAGGATCAGACCGATGATGAGGGCCACGACGGTGATGATGATGGTGTTCTTCAGACCCTCGAAGATGTACAGGTAACGGTCGTTCTTCAGGAAGTCCGTGTGGAACCTGTCCTTGAGGTCCGCCCACCAGCCGGTCTCCTCGGACTCATCGTCGTCCTCGGCCTGCTGGTTGCTGTAGTAGGAGGGGACCTCCTTGTACTCGGCGTCGGCGTAGTACTGAAGGATCTTGTCCACGGTGCCGTTTGCGATGAGCTTGTCCAGGGAGTCGTTGACGAGGTTGTAGATCTCCGTGTTGCCCTTCTGGAAGATGAACCCGTAGTACTCGGGTTCCGCATCCAGGATGTCCAGGATTTTCAGGCCGGAGGTCTTGGCGACCTGTGCCTGCGCCACGGTGCTGTCTACGATCTCGCAGTCCGTCTTGCCCTGGATCACATCCAGAAGCGCTATCGTGTAGTCCTTCTGCGTTCTTATGTCGAGGCCCATGCCCCTGTCGTTGAGCTCCTCGGCGTAACCTGCGCCGCTTGTGCCGGTCTGGACAGAGACCTTCGCCCCTTTCAGGTCGTCAAGGCTCTGGATGTTGGAGCCTTCCTTGACGACAAGCACCTGGTGGATCTCGGCGTAGGGGGTCGAGAAGTCGACGCGCTGCTTCCTGTCGTCGTCGATGGTGAATCCCGACGCACCTAGGTCGCACTTGCCCTGCTGGACGGACACGATGATGGAGTCGAAGGTGTTCTGCCTGAAGTCGATCCTGTAGTTGATGTCGTACCCGATGGCCCTCATGATGTCCATGTCGATACCGGTGTACTCGCTGCCGTACAGGTACTCGAACGGTGGGAAGTCGGGGCTGGTCTCGACAACGAGGGTGCCCTTGTAGGAGAAGAAGGAGGGTGTCTCGACGGAGTATCCGTTCTCCTCGTAGTAGTCCAGGATCTGCTGGTGCAGTCCGTTGTCCTTGATGCGCTGCAGGGACTCGTTGAACATGTCGCGGAGTTCCGTGTTGCCCTTCGCGAAGATGAACCCGTACTGTTCGACGGGCGAGTCCGTGAGGATGTCCAGCACCTTCAGTTCGTTCGGGTGGGCGTCCACCTGGGAGAGCGCGACGGTGCTGTCCACGACCTCGCAGTCGGCCTTGCCGAAGAGGAGGTCGTTGACGACATCCGAGTAGGTCTTCTGGAAGATGATGTTGCTCGTCTCGTAACGCTCGGCGGCGTAGTCGGCGCCGGTGGTGCCGGTCTGGACGGTGATCTTCTTTCCGTCCAGGTCATCGAGAGTCTTGATGTCCGTGTCGATGGGCACGACGAGGACCTGGTGCACCTCGGCGTAGGGGTCCGAGAAGTCCACGGATTCGGCCCTTTCGGGGTTGATCGTGAAACCGGATGCGCCCATGTCGCACTTGCCCTGCGGGACCGAGATCAGGATCGAGTCGAACGTGTTGGTCCTGAACTGAACGTTGTATCCCATGTCGTCGCAGACCGCACGGACTATGTCCATGTCTATGCCCACGTACTCGGAGCCAATCTGGTAGTCGAACGGGGCGAAGTCCGGGCTTGTCTCCACGACGAGCGTCGGTCTCCCGTCGCCATTGTCATCGCCGCCGGACAACACTGCGTAGGAAGCCCCGGCGACGCATAGGATCGCGATGACGGCTATCACCGCGATCAGCTTGTTCCTTTCCATTGTATCAACCGAATTTATGAGTGCCAGTCCACCTCCTAATCAGCATATAATAAGAATCCGACAATATGTGCGATGGCGGCCATGGCTGTACGTATCCGTACATAGCCGTATGTATTCTATCAAGGTACGCGATGCATCTGGGTCTCGAACCCCATTCTGGTGTCGGAGACGGTCTCCCCTTTGTCGACGAGGGTGACGGTGTGCGGGCGGGTCGGGTCGCACGAAGGATGCTCTATTGGATTGTCGGACGACAACTATAATAACATGATGACTATCGGGCGCGTGCCGCGATGCGGGGAAGTCCTCGGATTTGCCCAGATTTCCAGTCGCGGCGAATCCGAGGAACCTGCCCGGCAGGAGGTGAGAGCATCGTTCTGATCTCCATCGAACGTCGGAACTGCGGGTTCCGTTTGGTGATCGAAACCGACGAGGTGACGATCACCTCGACATTCCGTAAGGAATGACGAAGATTGATTCCCTCAAGGAATCCTGCTCCCTCGGGAGCCGTCACCTCCACCATCTTGCACAGTGCACACACCGGATATAATCAATCGGTCCGTTTCCGCGATATAGCGGGATCCATATGATGCGGTCAGGCACTGTTCCTCCGGTGACGAACACTCGTCGAAGCTCCGGACCGTCATGTCGGCACTCCGCGATCGGAAACGTCGGCCATGACCACGGGCGTCCGTCGACGGGCAGGAGAAGGAGGTGGCGGTCGCATACGGTGTCGCGACATCGAACAGCCACGTGAGATGAAGCCCGCCTCGCCGGATGGAACGGTCCGACGGGGCGGAGGTAAAGCGTTGGGGGTTCGAGCCGACCCGTCGGTCCCCCGGCGTCACGGGTTCCCGCACTCGCATCCGAGCGTCCTGATCCTGTCGATCACGGCGTCGATGCCCTCGTGCGTGAGGTTGGGGTTCAGGAGGGTGAACTTCAGCATCACCTTGCCGTCCTTGACCGTCTGGCCGATGACCGTCCCCTCGGCGAGGAGCCGGCGCCTGACCTTCCTGTTCAGCTCGTCGCCGCCCTTCAGCGCGAAGACCACCGAGGACATCTCCGGCTCCACCGGGGCGACGAAGTCCCCGTCCTTCGACACCCTGTCGTATAGGTAGGCGGCGTTCTCGACGGCGGTGTCGATGATCCTCCCGAACCCGTCCCTCCCCCTGGTCTGGAACGCCATGTACACCTTCAGGGCGTCGAAGCGGCGCGTGGTCTGCATGGATTTGCCGACCAGGTTGATGTAGCCGTCCTCCTCGTCCTCCACGCGGTTCAGGTAGTCCGCGTGGAACTCGAAGCACCTCAGCAGGTCCGCGTCCCTGACGAGGATGGCGGAGCAGGAGATGGGCAGCAGGAACATCTTGTGGAAGTCGACCGTCACCGAGTCGCAGACCGACATGGCCGACACCCTGTCGCCGTACCTGTCGCTCATGATGAGCCCGGAGCCGTAGGCGGCGTCGCCGTGGAGGTGCATCCCGTGGCGGTCGCAGATCCCCCTCATGGCCGTCGCGTCGTCTATGGATCCGAAGTCTGTGGTCCCGAAGGTGGCCACGGCGCAGAACGGGAGCAGCCCGGACGCCGCGTCCTCCTCGACCATCCTCTCGAAGGCGGCGACGTCCACCCTGCACTTCTCATCGACGGGTATCTTGCGGACGGCGGCGTAGCCCATCCCGAGGATGTGGCTGGCCTTGTCCATGGAGAAATGGGAGATCTCCGATGTGTAGATCCTGAGCTTCCCGAAGTCCGGGGGGAGCCCGTCGGCCCTGACGTCCCACCCGAGCCTCTCCCGGCAGTACCTGTCGCGGGCGGCCATGAGGGCGGTGATGTTGGACTGGGACCCGCCCGAGGTGAAGCACCCGTCGGATCCCCCGGGGAGGCCGAACAGCCCCGTGAGCCCGCGGACCATGCTCTCCTCCAGCTCCGTGGCGGCGGGGCCCTGGTCCCAGCTGTCCATGCTGTCGTTGAAGCACGATATGATCAGCTCGGAGCATATGGTCTCGGTGAGCACCGGGGAGTGGAGGTGCGGCATGTAGTCGGTGGACCACGTGCGCAGGAGGTGCGGGAGTATGACCCTCTCGGTGTCCTCCAGCACGGCCTCGAAACCCCTCCCGTGCTCGGGGAGGAACCCCAGCCCGTTCACCTTCCCCCTCAGGTCGTACGGGTCGATCCCGGAGAACGCGCTCCCGTCGGAGAACGAGCGGAACACGGACGAGAGGGTCTCGCGGACCATCTCCCGGAACCTCTCCTGCACGTCCTCGGACTCGGAGAGCAGCAGCGGATCAGTCGCGGTACCCTTCATCGATCTCCCTCACGACCTTCTCGAATATCGTCATCGCCCTGTCCATGTCCTCGTCGGAGATGTTGAGCGCGCAGAGGCATCTCATGACGGAGCCGTTGCGTCCGCCCCTCTCCATTATGAGCCCGTTCTCGAAGCATCCCCTCTGCACGAGGGTGGCGATCAGCTCGCTGGGCTCCGGCACGTCCATGAGGTCCCTGAGGCCCTTCGGGTCGATGAACTCCACGCCGACCATGAGCCCCTTCCCGCGGACGTCCCCTATGATGGACACCTCCTTCTGGAGCCTCCGGAGGCGGTCCGTCATGACCTCCCCCTTCCTGGTCACCTCGGCCAGGAACCCGGGGTCGCTCACCCTCCTCATGACCACCATCCCGGCGGCCATCGCCAGCTGGTTCCCGCGGAAGG
Source organism: uncultured Methanomassiliicoccales archaeon (assembly GCA_949295765.1). Lineage (GTDB taxonomy): Archaea > Thermoplasmatota > Thermoplasmata > Methanomassiliicoccales > Methanomethylophilaceae > Methanoprimaticola. The sequence goes on from CASFMM010000014.1 coordinate 12,507, forward strand.
TCCCCGAATGGGCGCCGGGGCCCCAGGTGTCGAGGTCCCTGTCGTAGACGACCACCGACATAGGCTGCGACCCGCCCAGCGCCTTGGAGATCAGGATGACGTCCGGCACGATGCCGGCGTGCTCGAAGGCGAACACCTTCCCCGTGCGGCCCAGCCCGCACTGGATCTCGTCGCATATCATGGGGATCCCCAGCTCCCTGGTGATCCTGCGCACGGCCCGCAGGAACTCGACCGGCGCCGGTATGACGCCCCCCTCCCCCTGGACCGCCTCGAGTATGACGGCGGCGGGTTTCGTGACCCCGCTCTCGGGGTCCTTCAGGAGCCTCTCCAGGTAGTTGATGCAGGCCCTGGTCCCGGCCTCCCCGCCGATCCCCATGGGGCAGCGGTATGAGTAGGGGTAGGGCATGAACTGGACGCCGGGCATGATGTTGGCGACGCGGTTCTTGGCCTTCAGGTTCCCGGTGAGGGACATGGGGCCGTGGCCCATCCCGTGGTAGCCGCCGGAGAAGGCGATGACGGTGCCCCTGCCGGTGGCGGTCTTGCAGAGCTTGATGGCGGCGTCGGTGGCGTCGGTCCCCGAGGGGGAGCAGAACTGCACCTTGGCGCGGGACGCCAGCTCCGGCGGGACGATGGAGAGCAGGGTTTTCACGAACTCGTCCTTCAGCGGGGTCGGCATGTCCAGCATGTGGAGCGGGGCGCCGGAGCGGATGAGGTCAACCATCGCCTCGTTGATCGCGTCGTCGTTGTGCCCGAGGGCCAGGGTGCCGGCCCCGTTCAGGAAGTCTATGTACCTGTTGCCATCGACGTCCTCGACCCACGAACCCTTGGCGGATCCGACGGCGATGGGGAATTTACGCGGGTAGTTCCTCGCAGATGATTCATACTCTGCCTGGTTGCTGACATAGTACTGGTTCGACTGCATCGGGACGGGGATTCCCCCATATTTAAAGAACATTCCTATGGCGACGGTCCTCCGGACCCGGGGGACGGGGACGGAGGACATGATGGTGAGAGGATGACGACGACCGCCCGCACGGGCCGGTCCTCAAGGAACAACAGAAGATGGCGAACAGGAGGGGATTCGAACCCCCGGCCTGCAGCTTAGGAGGCTGCTGCCATATCCAGACTAGGCCACCTGTCCGCTGAATCCCCCCAGCCCCAGGACGGATATAAACCTTTTGATTCCTTCGCGACCGGCCCCCGGAGAGGGTTCCGGGAGCCCCCGGAGCCGGACGGCGTCCGGGAACGGGTGTGGGACGTCGGCGACGGATGCGGAGGTGTGCGTAGAAGCAGCCGGGGCCCGGATGGGATGGATGTGCTTGGGCCCCGGCCATAAGCAGTGATGCACGTCCTCGGGGGAGGAAATGCAATACAGACAATCCCTTCGTTATTAATAAACTAATCGCTGTTATCTCTGTGAGATATGTTTCATTCGTAGATTACGTAGATTTCGGAATGAAAGTTATTATATACTCCCCGGCCGATGGTCATGTCGGGATGCACTTTGCCGTCTGGCCGCAAGAAGAGGATCATGGTGGCCTGCGTAACCTTCGAGACATCGAAGGTCGTGGAGCCCGCGCTGTACTACGAGATCAACAAGGCCCACATCATACACTACGTGAAGGACCCGACCTCGGAGAACGGCATGATCTACGACAGCTTCTGCCAGAGGGTCTGCGAGATGCTCAGGGAGGAGTCGCCCCGCGAGGTCGAGGTGGTCATACACAACGAGCGCGTGAGCGACTTCTCCGCCATGCTGCGCACGGTGCTCTCGATCATACAGTCGGAGAACGCCGGGGAGGAGGGCTGCGAGATCTACGTCAACGTCTCCGCCGGCTCCCCCGAGTACTCCTCCGCCGCCACCGTCGCCTCCATGATGGTGCCCGGCACGATCCCGTTCTCGGTGGGCACTCAGGAGTACACCGTGCCGACCGAGAGGATAAAGGACGTGTACTTCGTGGACGGACAGCCGGGGGGGCTCACGAAGTCCACCTATCCCCCGCGCACCATGCCCATCTACGCCATCAGCATCCCCGAGGAGCACCTGGTCCGCGGCCTGCGCATTCTGCACGAGAGGAACTCGGCGAGGATGTCGGTCACCAGCGGCAGGATGGTCCAGGCCCTGAAGGACGCCGGCCTGTGGTACCGCGACACCGAGTCCGGGGACCCGGACAGGAAGTCCACCCAGCGCCAGACCGAGGCTGTGTACTACCAGAGGGACTTCATCACCAAGTGGGTCAGGAACGGCTGGGTAAGGAAGGACGACCTGCGCAACAAGTACGTCCTCACTGACGACGGGGTCAACGTCGTCAACACGTTCTACCTGGACTGATCCCGGGCCTGTGTCGTTTTCATCGTTCTCTTCAGCGCGGGCTCCGTCCCGCCCGCGGCCATCGGATAACAAAGATATCTCTCATTACAAAGATAACAACGAGCTGTAATTATACTCTCCCGCCCATCCCTCACATGCAGCCGTGGAAGGCTGCGGGAGAGAAGAGAGATGACGTACTACCAGCAGACACTGATCATACCGAGGACCAAGCAGCGCTTCCCCGCCGAGCCCCGCAGGGACGGACGCCAGGCGTACAGGCCCCAGACCGGCAACAACATCAACAGGGAGCTGAACTCGATACTGGCGTTCTTCGACTGAGGCGCCGGGTGCGGATAGGATGGAAGACATCGGTAAGAGACGACCGGGAATCAGAACAAGAGAGAATATAACGCAGAAGATTCATGACGACGACGGAGGATCGACATGGCAACACGTTCGTTCTACGAGGACCTGATCCTCGACACACCAGAGGCTGTCGCCAACATGGAGAAGGCCTTCGAGAAGTACGAGAGGGAGGGTGGCTACAAGGTCAAGGGGCAGCTCAAGCTCGCCACTGACTATGCGCCCATAGAAAGACTCTTGGAAAAGGTGAACCAGTGAATTACAACATCTACCCGCTCTCGAGGCTTCTCAACGATTTCGGTGATGTTGCCGTTCAGAGGATGTTAGACACGTTCTCATGTTCCAAGGATCCCGACAGGGAATCTTACATTCGTGAAAAGGCAATTATCATGGAGAAGAAAGCTATGTCCAGGACATACTTGGCTGTTCTGGATGATGGAGAGATTGTAGGCTATTTCTCAGTCGGAATGAAGTGTATGGGAATTCCTGATGATGTGTCGATATCAAACACCCTCAGGAAGAAGCTCAACATAAACAACGAATCCCATATAGCCCAGATGTACCTGATTGGACAGCTGGCCCGTTCGGATGATTCGGAGCCCGGAACCGGTGCGGAACTGCTCGACGACGCGTTTGACACGATCCACAAGGCGTTCACCGCGGTGGGGTGTCGCGCGGTCAGGGTTGACTGCGGCGACGACCTGGTCCCGTATTACACAGGGCACGGGTTCACGTTCATCAACAGTTCGGACGGTCTGAACAGGATGGTCGCGCTGCTGGGCTGAAACCGCGGACAGGATGGATGAGGGGGACACCCTCCCCTCTCAACATGACACATAGAAAAAAAGGGTGTTTTTTGTAAAGGGTTTGCAGGCTGCCGGGTCGCGATCACTCGGCGGCGGGGGCGTCGGCCTTCTTGGACTCCCAGACCTGGACGAACTCGACGCGGTCGACTCCGAAGGTGTTGCGGTAGTCCGAGACGAGCCTGTACTTGGCGACGGCCCAGCCCTCGTGGAACTTGCAGATCTCGGCCTCGGTGACGACGACCTTGTCCTCCATGATGCCGAATCCGAATCCCTCGGAGGTTCCGAAGTCCATCTCCATGATGCACTTGGCCTTCTCGACGGGGTCGGTGACCTCCTCGACAACGGTGACCTCGTACTTCAGGTCGTGGCCGGCCAGAGGGTTGTTGAAGTCGACCTTGACGCGGCCGGCTCCGACGGACATGACGACACCGTTGCGGTTGCCGAGGCTGACGGACATGCCGGGGTAGGGGTTGATCTCGTTCTTGTAGAACTCCTTGATGGGGTGGAGCTCGATGAGCCTGGGGTTCCTGGCACCGGCGGCCTTCTCGCAGGGGATGGTGACCTCGACCTCCTTTCCGACCTCGGCGCCGGCGATGGCGGCGTCCAGGTCTGCGTAGAGGGATCCGGAGCCCACGATGTAGGCCATGGGGGCGTAGGTGACCTTCTCGTTGAAGATGCCGGCCTCCTTGGCTGCGTCGGCGTTCGTGGTGTCGTAGAGCCTGTCGGCGTCTGCGAAGTAGGCTTTGTAGTCGATGCGGACAATCTTTTTAGCGTCTGCCATTTGGAATCACCATTTGAATGTCAATGTATGATGGGGCTCGCGATTGCGTTGTATAATATAACAATGTCGGTGGAGGTCCCGATTCCCGTCCGTCGGAGGGAAACGGATATAAACGAGTTGCTGATACGACTGTTCGGTGCCGCCTTGGCTTAGGGGTATAGCGGCTGACTTGTAATCAGCAGGCCGGGGGTTCAAATCCCTCAGGCGGCTCCACTTGTTCCCACCTTCGGGGTGTCACGGGCCCTCTGCCCGGATCTTTCCACACTGCGATCTCATCTTTCCCGTCACCGCCGTGTGCGCGTGACGCCATCCTGGCCGTCCCGGTTATCACCATGGTCATAGCGACCATAAAGTGCACTCCTCCAAGGGAAAGGTTTAATATTGTGCACTCTCAAGACGGGGGGGGGGGAAACGCGATTCCCGCGTCACCCAGGAAACCGATGACATGCCCTCCTCAGCAAGCTCCCGCAAAGCAGACGACTACGAAAGCCCCGCAAACATCCTCGGGGAGCCGTACGTCCTGAAGACCCTTCTCTACCTCTTCGACCACGGGAGCAGCAAGAAGACCGACCTCTACGAGAACGTCTCCCGCAATCTGGCCACTCGCCACAGGCTGGACGCCATGAGCGAAGCTGGGCTGATAGACGTCAACCGCATGGGCAACGTCACGCTGACCATCGTGTCCCTCACCGACACCGGCAGGGCCGTCGTGGAGAAGTTCCGCGAGATCGAGGCCATCATGGCGGCCCATCAGTTCAGGACGTAAAGCCCGTCCAGATCGCTCTCCGACTGCCCCATGTAGAGGAACTCCCCGTCCGGGGACACCGTGTAGTCCCTGCTTATGACGCCCGCGGGGACCGGGACGTCCAGGGTGGTCTCGCATCCGTAATACGTTCTGCCGCCCTCGTCGTATGTGAAGATGTGGAACCCTGACGACTGTCCCCACATCATCGAATCGGTGTATGTGTCCAGCGACACGGCCGCGAACGCGTGTCCCGGTACCATGAACACCCCCGCCCCGTAGCCGGCGGCCTCGTAGAGCGCGGCGCAAAGGAACGTGGTGTCCTCGCAGTCGCCGCCCCCGTTGTACAGCGTCTCCAGGGGGTAGGCCCAGTACTCCGAGCGGCCGTAGAGGTCGTCGTCGGTGTAGTACTCGAAGCACACCTGGACGAAGGCCAGGATGAAGTCGGCGTAGCCCTGGCCGTCCGTCGGGGCGTCCCGGCCGTAGGCGTCCAGGTAGAGGGCCCTGAGCTGGGCCTCCAGTGCGGTGACCGAGGGGTCCGGTTCCGTCAGGGTGTCGATCCTCTCCCCGAAGTCGCCGTAGGTCCTGAGGCCGTAGTCGGTGTCGAGGAGGAGCCTCTCGCAGTCCCTGTAGTCGTAGGATGCGGTGGCGGAGTAGGTGCGCCCGTGGTAGACCCAGCTGTAGTGGTCGGTCACGGTGCCGTATAGGGACATCCCGCCGGTGGCGGCGGCCCTGTACGTGCTGTCGGCGGACTGCGATGTGCCGATCGCCACGCCGTACCCTCCGGGTGTCAGGTCCGTCTTGGACACGGTCACCGACGGCTCCGGCGTGGTCCAGCGGTGGTCAGTGCCGGTCCTGTCGGTGAAAGACCACAGGAACGACACCGTCCCGTCGGGGACGTCCAGGAGCTCGAAGGACAGGCCATCGCCGGTGTCGCGGACCAGGACCTCCGAGGTGTCGGCGATGTCCCCGTAGACGAGGACATCGTCGCTCACGAGCAGGGTCGGGACCTCCTCCGGGTCCTCGTGGACCATGTCCATGGCGACGACCACGCACGCAAGTGCCAGCACAGCGAAAACCAGCACGGCTACAGCAGACCTGCGGCTCATCCCGGGACCCCTGTCCCGAACCGGTTGGATCGTGGGCGCACCGACGGGGGACCCGCATTCCGGACAGAAGGACGAGCCCTCGCGGAGCTCGCGGCCGCAGTTCCTGCAGAACATGAACTTGCCAGCGCGTCCGTCGTATTTAAGCGGAGCCGAAGTATCCACGCGATGTCCCGTCGTTTCCGTGGAACCCAATATATACGTTCCAGGAGTACGGCTCCGGCATGCCAGAGACGATGTTCCCTCCGGAGGTGGAGCAGGCCCTCACCTACACCGTGACGCTCTCGGAGATCGTCTCCATCATCGTGATTTTCGACATCGCGGCGCTCCTGGTGCTGATGTTCCTCGAGAGGTACGACCCCAGGGTCTTCGTGACCTGGCTGGTCATGCTCATCCTGGCACCGCCGGTGGGGTTCATCCTGTACATGTACCTGGGCGCCACCATATACAACCGCAGGAAGTTCACGCCGAAGAACGTCACCGACACCCAGCTCATGACCGCCGTGGAATACCAGAGCGACCTCATGGACGAGGACCTGGGCGGGGACCCGGGGAAGGCGGAGATGTACCGCATGGCGAAGTGCCTGCAGCGCGCCGGGGCGTGGTCGTACTCCGACGACAACGAGGTCGTGCTGTTCACCGAGGGGCACGAGAAGCTGTCCAGCCTGCTGGAGGACCTCAGGTCTGCAGAGAAGTCCATCCTCATGGAGTACTACATCATCCGCAACGACGAGATCGGCAACGAGCTGATGGGCATACTGACCCAGAAGGTCAGGGAGGGTGTGGAGGTCCGTCTCCTCACCGACGCCTTCGGCATCGGCAAGGGCCCCAAGGAGGGCATCTTCAGGTTCAGGAACGCCGGCGGCCACTACGCCACGTTCCACTCCTCGCTGAACCTCCTGCTGAGCCCCAAGAAGAACAACAGGAACCACCGCAAGATCGCCATCATAGACGGCAGGGTGGCCTACTGCGGAGGGTTCAACATAGGCAACGAGTACCAGGGCGAGGGGCCGCTGGGTCATTGGAGGGACGCCTCGGTTAGGGTGGTCGGCACGGGGATACTGCCCATGGCGGTCAGGTTCTCCGCCGACTGGCAGTACTGCGCCAGGAAGGACCCGCTGAAGCCGATCGGACACTACCTGGGAAAGGTCACCCTCCCGCACAAGGGGGACGTCAGGATGCAGCTGGTGTCCGGCGGGCCGGACACCATGCCCAACAACCCGGTGCAGATGCAGTATCTCGCCATGATCACCAACGCGAGGAGGCGCCTGTACATCACCACGCCGTACCTGGCGCCGGACGAGTCCATGATCCTGGCGCTGGCGAACGCAGCCAGGTCCGGGGTGGACGTGAGGATACTGATACCGGACAAGAAGGACCACATGTTCCTGTTCTGGAACAACATGTCCTACGCCAACGCGCTGATGAAGGCGGGCGTGAGGGTGTGGCGCTACAACGACGGCTTCGTCCACGAGAAGATGATCGCCATGGACGACTGGTGCTGCTCGGTGGGTTCGGCCAACTTCGACATCAGGTCGTTCACCCTGAACTTCGAGACGAACGTGATGATGTACTCCGAGGAGATAACGAGGCAGGCGGTGGACCAGTTCCTTGCCGACCTCGAGGTCAGCACGGAGTACTCCTGCGAGGAGTACGACAGGAGGACCCTGATGATGAGGGTCCGCATGGCCGTCTCCAAGCACATGATCCTGCTGGCGTGATCCCCCATGGAAGCCGACGTCCTCATCATCGGATCCGGTCCCGCCGGCGTGTCCGCCGCGCACCATCTGAGGGGGTACCCCGGGAGGGTCGTGGTGCTGGAGAGGCTGTCCGACACCATGTTCCCCAGGTACCACTCCGTGTGCGGGGAGGCCGTCAGCGACAGGATGCTCAGGAAGGCCGGAATCGAGCCGACCGCCGTGGTCGCAAGGGCGGACAGGATCGAGATATCGTTCCCGGGAGGGGTCACCGTCAGGGTGCCCGTGGAGGGGAACGTCGTGGACCGTCCAGAGATGCTGAGGTCGATCCGTGAGGGATGCGATGCGGAGTTCGTCCGCGGGACGGCCAGGGCAGTCCGCAGGGACGGCGAGAGGTTCGTGGTGGACACAACCGCCGGGGAGATGAGGTGCAGGTACCTGATCGGCGCCGACGGGGCGCACTCCGTGGTCAGGAGGGACCTGTTCGGCTCCGAGCCGGAGATGCTGCCCGTGGTCAACAGCACAGCGCCGGGGGACGGCGGCTCATCGCTGTCGTTCACCGTGAGCCAATCCTACAACGGTTTCTACGCCTGGAGGTTCCCGTCGAAGCCGGGGACGGTCTCCGTCGGGTCCCCGAAGGGAGGGG
>CASFMM010000015.1 GCA_949295765.1 uncultured Methanomassiliicoccales archaeon
CCTCCAGAGCGTCTTCAATCTTGTTCAGGTCCAGTTCCTGACCAAGGTATGTCGAAGCTACCACGTTCTCAATGTTCATTTTGGCCATCTTTTCACCAAGCGGGCCTATTTATAAACCATTTATAAACCTTTTGATAAAACTCAAGTAGGGCGAACAAACGTCCAGACATACGGAATTAGACATTTATACAAAAATAACAACTCAACTATATATCCGTCCAACCGCAATGAGGCTGTATGGACAGGGAGTCGGTCGAGAGGGTGAAGACCAAACCGACTCCTGTGGATTTCGTCGAGATGACCATCGCCGTGTTCGTCATGGCCTTCGGGGTCATCCTGACGGTGAGGTCCCTCCAGGGCGTGTCCCCCGTCTCCTCGCTGGTCTACGTCCTCAGCGAGACGTCCGGTCTGACCCTGGGGACGATGACGTTCGTCGTCTACTTCCTGTTCGTGCTGGTCCAGTGCGCCGTGTACAGGGACAGGGGGATGACGGTCAGGGTGTTCTCGCAGCTGCCCTACACGATCCTGTACAGCGTCTGCATGGACCTTTTCGACTACACCCTGGCACCGCTTCAGGCGGACACCCTGTCGGGACAGTGGGGCCTCGTCCTCGCCGGATGCCTCCTGACGAGTCTGGCCATAGCCATGGAGGCGGATGCGAACGTCTCCATGCTGCCTGACGACGGGCTGATGCTGGCCGTCCACAGGGCCACGAGGATCCCTCTCGGCAGGAGCATCATCCTGGTGAACGTCCTCTCGGTCGGTCTCGCCTTCGCTCTCTCGCTGGGTATCCTGGGTGGATTCTACGGCGTGGGTCTGGGGACCCTGTTCATGATGGTCGCACAGGGGTACATCGTGAAGGCCCTGACACCGGCGTTCAAGAGGGTTCGGCGCAACGGGCATCTTGACCGATGTATGATGAATATGATGAGAAGAGGGATGGAGTCGAGGGAGGGGATCGAACCCCCGTCTGCGGATCTGCAGTCCGCCCCATAGCCACTGTGGTACCTCGACGCACGGCTCCCGATTGTTTGAACCTATATATTCTTTGTCGTGGTCCGAACAGGTGCCAGACCTTTCATATAGCCTTTCCCGATAGAGGGTGCATGCACTGCAAGGACGTCTCGATGCGCAACGTGGACATCGACCTCGACGAGGAATCCATAGCCTCGCTCATGGAGGACTGGACCGCATACGTCCGCACGGACGACCTCATCCTCAGGAACGGCGACAGATACGCCGCAGTCCACCTGGTGAAGGAGCAGGGCAGCGGTCTTTTCAGGAAGGTCGTCGGGTACGAGATCCTGTCGCTCCCCGAGGACACCGTGTACATCGAGGTCCCCGGACTGGACGTCCTCAACATCCCGGCTCTGGCGGAGATCCAGACGCGTCACCCCGGGAAGGCGGTGGTGGTCCGCGGGATGTTCTCCCATGTCAACTTCATCATGGGCCTGGAGCCGCTGAGGCTCATGGTGGTGGACAACGTGCCCCCGTCACCTGCCAAGCTGGGGGTCCTGGTGGAGAAGGCGCTGGCCTCCGGGTTCGTTGACCTGCCGGTTGTTCCGGAGGTCCGTGTGATAGACATGGCGGACAAGGTGTCGGAGGTGGAGACGAGGGAGGTCATGTTCCCGTGCAGGGTGTCCCATCTGGAGGCGCCCATGCCGTTCTCGTTCCTGGACGATGCGCCGGAGGAGGTCGGGGACGTGACGCTGATAGGGTGCCACCTCTCCCAGAGGATCTTCAGGTCCCTCTACGACCGCGAGGTGCCGTTCATAAACGTGTGCCCGGCGGATTTCACCGAGCCAGGCGTGAAGACCATCGTGAAGTGCTGCAAGGTGAAGCAGGGCTACGAGCTCGACGGAGACGTGGTCCGTGTGCCCTGGGGCGCCACGGTGCCCGAGGTCGTGGACGCTATCAACGCCCTCTTCTCTGCTGCTGACTGACCGCCAGCTCCCTTCCCTTGTTGAAGGCCTTGTAGCCCTCGTCGGCCCTTCCGGCCTTGCAAAGGAGCTCGCCCAGCTTGTACCACGAGTCGGCGTCGCGGGGGTTGGACTCCAGGTGGAGCTGGAGGTGGGCTATGGCCTCGTCCAGCTTCCCCTTGGCCGCCAGGTTCGCGCTGTGGCTGCGGCCGTTGGTCTCCTCGTCCCTGACGCGGATCATCTCCTTCCTGGCCTTGTTGAGGAGGACACTCATGGAGTTATCGGTTATCCACGGGTACCTGTCCTGGATCATCCTCCTGAACGGCTCGGCGCGCTCGGGGTCGATCTCCAGCTCGGGTCCCCTGAAGATGCTCCTGGGGACGTCCACGGTCAGACTCCCGTGGACGACGGTGATGTGGTCGGCCTGTGCCAGCTCGATCACCTGAACTTCACTGTGCGGCCGCAGGCGTCCCTGTTGGACTTCCCGAACTCCGTGAGCTTCGCGATCTGTTCGGAGTCGAAGACAGGTCCGTCCCTGCAGACCCTGGAGTCGTCCATGACGCAGCACCCGCACACGCCGGCCCCGCACTTCATGTACCTCTCGAGGGAGAGCTGGCAGTCCAGGCCGAGTTCCCTGCATGCCTGGTAGGTGAACCAGAGCATGACCTCGGGCCCGCAGGCCACGACGCAGTCGTAGTGCTTCTCCGCAACCTTCTCCCTCATGAGCTGCACGGCGTTGCCGTGGAACCCGCGGCTGCCGTCGTCGGTCGCGATCCAGAGGTTCCTCGCGTGCTTCTCCGCGATGCCGTCCATGATCACGTCGTTGTGGGTCCTGGCGGCGATGATGGTGTCCGCCCCGGAGGCCGTGACCGCGGGCATTATCGAGGCTGTGCCCACACCGCCTCCGATGATGAGGAGCTCGCCGCGCGTCAGGTCGTAGCCGTTGCCGTAGGGCCCCCTGATCCTGAGGCGGTCGCCCGCCTTGAACTCGTGGAGCCTCCTGGTGGCCTCTCCGATGGCCTTGACGGTGATGCTCTTCTCCTTCCCGTCGATGCCCGATATGGACATGGGGATCTCGTCGACGCCGGGTATCCAGACCATTATGAACTGTCCCGGCCTTGCCTCGGCGTCCCAGTCGAACCTGAACGTCTTGGTGTCGTAGCACTCCTGCACGACCTCCCTGATGGTGACTACGTCAGTCATGCGCCACCCCCGTCATGTCGGCGATGGATGAGTAGCCGTACTCCTCCATGAAAGAGGAGAGGCCGTCGTTGATCCTGGCGAAAACGTCGGTGCCGACCGTGCCGATGGCGCTGCCGACCTGGAACGCCGAGGCGCCTGCCATGATGTACTCGGCCGCGTCGCGCCAGGTCTCGATGCCGCCCACGCCCACGATCGGGATGTCCAGGACGGTCCTGAGGTCGTAAACGGCCCTCACTCCGACGGGTTTCACCGCCGCTCCGGACAGCCCCCCGAACTTGTTGCTGAGCAGCGGCCTCCCGATCTCCGGGCAGATGACCATCGCCTTCAGCGTGTTGATCGCGACGACCGCGTCCCCGCCCGCGTCCTGCACCGCCATCCCGATGTCGCCGAGGATGTGCGTGTTGGGGGTGAGTTTCGCCCAGACGGGTATGGACACGGCGGATTTGACCGCGGACACGATCGCCTTGACCATTGCTGGGTCGGTGCCGACCTCCATGCCGTACCCCTTCGCATGGGGGCACGAGAGGTTGAGCTCCACCGCGCAGGCGCCGTAGTCCTCCATCCTTCCCGCGAGCTTCGAGAAGTCCTCCGGTCCCGCGCCGTAGATGGAGCCGACTATCTTGCCCTTGGGCACGGCGACGTCCATCTCCTCCTTGAAGAGCTCTATGCCGGGGTTGGGCAGACCCATGGCGTTCACGTAGCCGCCGGAGACCTCCGTGAAGCAGGGGTTGGCGTGTCCCGCGTTGGGCTCCAGGCCCACGGACTTGGTGACGACGGCGCCCGCGCCGCTCTCTATCATGCGGACCATGGAGGGTCCCGTCTCGTCCATGATACCGGAGGCCACGATCCCCGGCCTCTCCAGTGAAATGCTTCCAATTTCGGTCTTCAGCGACACCATGGTTTTTGTGATGCGCACGAACGATAAAAGCCTGCGCGTGGCACCGATAGGATTTATACGGAGAACAGATAGACGGGGACATGGACGTCGACGCAATCCGCAAGGACTTCCCCACCATACGCGCGGGCCAGGGGATCTATCTCGACAGCGCGTGCCAGTCCCTGAGGCCGGACTGCGTCATCAGCGCCATAACCGACTACTACGAGAACTACCCCGCCTGCGGGGGACGCAGCGTTCACTCCATGGCCACGAAGGTCTCGATGGCGATGGACGAGACCCGCGAGACGCTGGCCTCCTTCTTCGGGACCGACGACCCCGACTGCTACATCTTCACGAAGAACTGCACCGAGGGCCTCAACACCGCCGCCTACGGCCTCGGTCTGAAGAAGGGGGACGTCGTCGTGACCACGGACTCCGAGCACAACTCGAACCATGTGCCGTGGCTGTACCTGCAGGAGAACCTGGGCATCGAGAGGAGGATTGCCAGGTCCGATTCCGAGGGGAGGTTCGACATGGAGTCCTTCTACAAGTGCATGAGCCACGGCGTCAAGGTGGTCTCCGTGCAGCACGCCAGCAACGTCACGGGATGCTCCGTGCCGGTGAAGGCTGTGACGGAGATCGCTCACGACTTCGGCGCCAAGGTCATCATCGACGGCGCCCAGGCCGCGCCGCACATGCCCGTGAACCTCGGGGATCTGGATGCGGACGTTTACTGCATGTCGATCCACAAGATGCTCGGACCCTCCGGCATGGGGGTCATGTACGGCAAGAGGGAGGTCCTCGAGGAGATGAGGCCCCTCTCCCTGGGAGGCGGTACCGTCGGTCTCGCGACATACGACTCGGTCAACCTCGCGCCCATCCCGGACAAGTTCGAGGCCGGTCTCCACGACTACGCAGGGATCGTCGGGACGAAGGCCGCCATAGACTACCTGTCCAAGGTGGGCATGGAGGAGATCCAGCTCTGGGACCTGAAGCTCATGAGGAGGATACTGTCCAACCTGGAGGACGTCAGGAACCTCCACCCCGTCGGACCGACGGAGGCTGCCTACAGGGGAGGCGTGTTCTCGTTCAACATCGACGGCCTCGGTGCCCACGACATCGCGATGATGCTCGACAGCATGGCCGGGGTCATGATCCGCTCGGGCATGCACTGCGCCCACCCGTTCTACGTATCCAGAGGGATCGACGGCAGCGCCCGCGCATCGACCTATCTGTACAACACTCCCGAGGAGATCGACATCTTCACCGACACCGTCAGGCACATCGCCGAGACCTTCGGTGACTGACTTCTCCAGCGTCGCGTACCCCATCCCCCAGGAAAGCTCGAACGAGCCCCCGTAATCGGTGTACGCCAGATGCCTTTCGCCATCGTGCTCCAGCCTCACGGCGTGATCGTGCACGGTGAGCATGTGGTCAGGACCGGGGAGTACGTCGCGGGCATCGATCGTGAGGGTGTCCAGCTCGGATGCCTCGAACATGTCCAGCATCCTGGCTATCTCATGGGCGGCCTCCCGGTCCAGATCATCCGTAACACGATCCTCCGCACCGCCGGCCGCGCCTGCCGCGATGGCCAGCAGTGCGACCCCGCACGACATCAGGACCACACGGGAGACGGTGAACTCCATCATGTCACCACCACTCCGTAATCCCCGTCTTCGTCCATGCATCCGCTGAGCTTCAGAACCATGTGTCCGGAGAGAACCGTCTCCTCTCCGAGCACCACGGACGATCCCAGCGTCAGGTTCTCGACAGGCTGCCCGTCGACGCAGAGCCTGATGAGGTATCCGTAGCCGTCGCCTCCTCCGACCACGAGGGACTGTCCGGAGGGGATCCGCAGCTCATGGGTCACGACAGCCTGCTGGAAGTACGCCCTCTGCACCGAGTCCCTAAGGTCCATGGCCTCCTCCCTGAGCTCGTGGAGGGACATCTCCTCGTCGGCGTCCCTGACGATGTCGGTTACGAGGGGGACCATGAGCCCGAGGACCAGGAAGCAGACGGCCAGTTTCACAGGCAGGCCTACGATGCCCCTCGTGTCGGATTTCAAACCAGCACCACCGGCACTTCCACCGACTTCTCCCCGTAGTCCGTCTTGCTTATGACGATGTGCAGGTCGAAGTGGCTGGTCCCCTGGGGCGGGCTGACGGTGAGCGTGCCGAAGACGGCTTTTCCGTTCTCGTCGGTCAAAGCGACCGGGGCGGTTTCGGCGCCTTCGGAATCGGTCATGACGACATACGAGTTCTCTATGATCACGACAGCGCCCTCGAGGTAGTCTCCGTCCTGGTCCCTGACCTCCAGGCAGAACCCGGTTACGGTGCCGTCATCGCAGAGCACCACATCCTGAACTTCCACATCCCCTATCGAATGGGGCGTTTCGATGCTCCCCATCCATCCCACGATGATCGCGGTGCCCATTGTCGCAACGAGGATCACGATCATGAGCTGGAGCGGGAGTCCTTCAATGCCTCCGTTTCTATCCTTCCTTAAATCACGAGATATCATGTTCTCGGACACGTTTCGCTCAGAGATGATTTAAAGGAAGTACCGTGCGGTCACATTCACAACAGTCCGGATCTGCCCTCTAACGCGGATTCGGAAGGGTGTGTCGTAGCCTTCGGGGTCGGCTCCGCGTGCAGTCACGGAATATAAATTGCACTAACACTATCGAATACAGAAACGATTCTTTATATACTTCCTCGTCGTTCTCTAATCCATACTCGAACCGAGCCTGCTGCGAACAGGCCCGGGGCCGTCAAGGCCAGAGTTTGTCCGTCCATCACTGGACGGAGATCTCGATTTCGATGCCGAACATCGAAATGGAGATCCGGACGTTGAACGTCCTCCTGGAGATAACAAACGACATTGTTAGCCTCCTGCCGGTCGGGTTTCGGACACCCGGCCGGCCATCCGGTTTCTCAGTGACGATAATTAAAACAGCATGCGTGCGGTCACATTGACGGCAGGCGGATACGTCTCAGCACGGTGTGTTTCGCGCCCTTCGGTCCGAGGACGCTTCTCATGACCAGGATCTCCGAGCACTCGAACTCCGTGAACTCCAAGTCCGAGAACCTCTCGTAGAACCCGGAGAGGTCCACAGGCTCCCTGCATCTGCCGACCGTGATGTGCGATTTGAACGGTTTGGAATCGAAATCTATCCCGGCATCGCGGAGGTTCCTGCCGATGCCGTCGGCGATGGCCGCCATCTCGTTCTGGGGCGATGCCCCTATCCACACGACGGAGGGCCTGTCGCGTTTGGGGAACGCTCCTGCACCGGCCACTCTGATCCTGAACGGACCCTTGTCCTGCACGGCCCTGGCGACGCAGTCCCCGATGACGTCGACCTTGGATTCGTCCACGTCGCCGATGAACCTCAGCGTGATGTGTATCTGCTCGGGAGGAGACGTCCTCACCCCCTTCACAGCCCTGAGGTATCCAAGAGGCCCGTCCAGGGATGTCTTGTCGGGGATCTCTATCGATACGAAAACCCTGATGTCGCTCATCTCCTCAGCTCCGGATGTTCCCCGAGGATGAGGTCCAGTAGTCCGCGGCATCCGCGCGTGACATCCCTGTACGTCCGTCCGAAGTCGCCGATGTAGTAGGGGTCCGCGACCTCTCCGCCGTCCGCATGGTCCATGAGCATCGAGATCTCGCATGTCGGGTCCGCGGGGGCGGTCCATCTGATGTACTCCATGTTGCGCCTGTCCATCCCCACTATGTAGTCGTAGTCGGTGAAGTCGGAGCGTTTGAGCCTCTGTCCGCGCTTCCCCTCGCAGGATATGCCGTGCATGCGCAGCTCCTCGGCCGCCCTCCTGTCGACCGGGTCGCCTATGTGCTCCCCGCTCGTCGCCGCCGACGCGACGTAGAAGCGGTCGGCCAGGCCTTCCTCGTCCAGCAGTTTCCTGAACACGAACTCCGCCATCGGGCTGCGGCATATGTTGCCGTAGCATACGAAGAGAACTCCAATCTTTCCCATCGGAGGGGTGCAGCCATTCGTCGGATAACTACCTTCCCGATGGATTCTCCATAAATACCATGAGACGGATTCGGAACCATGGAAGAGAAGATCTCGACCCAGGACAAGATCGTCAACGCGATGCCCATGATCTCGCTGGCCATCCTGGCAGTCGTCACCATCGTAGCCTACTTCGTCATCTGAGTGGCTGAAACGGATTCCATTCTCCGATCCGGTCGTCAGGCCTGTCGGCCGGATCGAACCTTCCCGAATTCTCCAAAGTGCCGGTGCAGTCATCCCGACGTCGTCGGGGGAAAATGATGGGGCCCGGTCGCCCGAGCCCCGGTGTAGCGTTTCACTCAGCGGTCTGCTGGTTCCTTCTCTGCTGGGCGAGCATCCTCTTGGCTGCCGCGTTGCCCTTGGAGACGGCCTTGTTGAGCCACATGTGGGCCTTGTCGGCGTCGGCCTCGACACCGACTCCGTCCATGTAGCAGCGTCCGACGATGAACATCGCGTCGTCGTCGCCGTTCTCGGCCGCGCGGAGGTAGCTCTCGAACGGGGACTCCTCGGGCTTGAACTGGACCTTCTCGCCGGTGAGCCTCTCGACGATCTGCCTGGAGAGGACGTGTCCGAGCTCGGCCGCGCGCTTGTACCATGCGATGGCCTGCTTCTCGTTCTTCTCAACGCCGATGCCGTTCTCGAGGCAGTATCCGGCGTAGTACTGGCAGATCGCGTTGTCGTTCTTGGCGCCCTTGACGAACCACTCGTAGGCCTGCTTCTCGTCCTTGGCCACGCCGTCGCCCTCGAAGTAGGCGTACGCGACGTGGTACTGGGACTTGCCGAAGCCGTTCTCGGCCAGCTTGAGGTGCATCTCGAAGGCCTTCTGGGAGTCCTTCTTGGTGCCCCTTCCCTTGGCGTATGCCTCGGCGACTGAGAACTGGGCCTTCATGTAGTTGTCCTCTGCGGACCTGCTCAGCCAGACGAAGGCCTGGGAGTCGCTCCTGGCGACGCCGCGTCCGAGCGCGTAGGCGGTTCCGACGTTGAAGCAGGCCACGGAGTTGCCGTTGGCGGCCGACATCAGGTAGTACCTGAGGGCCATCTTGCCGTCCTTCTTGACACCGGAGCCGTTGGCGTAGTTGTCCCCGGTGACGAGCTGGGCGTATCCGTCGCCCATGTCGGCAGCCCTCTTGAACCAGGCGGCGGACGTCTTGGTGTTCTTGGGCACCTGCCTGCCTTTGGCGTAGAGCTGTCCGAGCATGATCATGGCGTTGGTCTGTCCCATGTAGGATGCGCTCTCGAGGAGCTTCAGGCCCTTGTCCCTGTTCTTGTCGACGCCCACGCCACCGAGGTAGCACCTGGCGATCCCGTAGATGCCGTCCCTGCTCCCCCTTCCGGCGGAAGCGCAGTACCAGGCGTAGGAGGCGTTGTTGTCCTTCTCCACGCCGATGCCGTCCATGTAGCACCTTCCGAGGTTGTACATTCCCTCGGGAGCGCCCAGGTCGGCGATCTCCTGGTAGATGGAGAAAGCCCTGTCGTAGCTCCTCTCGACGCCGATGCCGTACTCGTAGCACTCGGCGAGGCTGGCGCACGCGGGTGAGTACCCGATGTCGGCCAGGGCCTGGAGCATCTCGACCCCCTTGGGGCGGTCGCGTCCGGTGCCCATGCCGTTCAGCACGCAGAGCGCCTCGCGGTGCTTCGCCTCGACGTGCCCGGACTCGGCGGCCTGTTTGTACAGGGCGTAGGCTCCGGCGGGGTCGAAGTCGGTCCCGACCGCGAGCTCGGTGAGCCTGGCGAGGACGTAGGTGGCGTCGGGGTCCTCGGCGGAGGACCTGGCCTTGAAATATTCGTAAACACAGCCGTCTTCCGGCGTTTCGTGCGATTCGTAATAGTCGGACAGGGCCGCGTATGCGTCGTATCCGCCTTTTATCGCGGAGCGGAAGAGCCACATGGGGGCCTCCGAGGGGTCCTCCGCGGCAGCGATCCCGTTGGCGTAGCAGTGGCCCACCACGAACTCCGCCGTGGGGTGTCCCATCCTGGCGGCGCGGAGGTACCAGTCGAACGCGGCGGATTCGTCCGCATCGGTCCCTTCTCCGATCGCAAACCTCTGCCCAAGCTCGAAGCAGGACTGCACGTCCCCTGCATCGGCCTTGGAAATCAACTGCTCTAAGGTTTCCATTGAGCCCTGCCATATCTTCCCAGCATATAATACGATTGTATGTGCGCCCGGACCGTCCAGATGCTGGCTATTCAGTCCTCCAGAGCGGCCCTGACGAGCTCCACTCCGACGGGCGGGTCCTCGGGGCGCTTCTCCACCGACAGCAGCAGGAGGACCACGGCGACCGCCGAGAGGAGCAGCATCAGACCCCACAGGGCGGTGAAGTTGCCCAGGGTGTACTGGGTGCCTATCATGGCCCCGGACACCGTGGTGCACACGCTCGCCCCGAGGAACAGGAATATGTTGGTCCCGGAGACGGCCGTGCCGGATATGGCGATGGGGTACCACTCCTTGACCTGCGTGAAGGACAGGGTCATGAACCCTCCGAAGAACCCGAAGGCGAAGCTGACGGCGAACCAGAACCAGTAGCTGTCGATTTCCCCTGCGAACAGGAAGATGACCGCCCAGATCAGGGTGAACACCCCGGTGCCGTATATCATCGCCCTCCTCTTGGAGCGGATGATCCCGCGGGAGGTCATTCCGCCGATGGCCAGCGTGCTGAGGATCTTCCCGACCCCCAGGGCGGTGACCATCCACGAGGCCGACAGGACGAACCCGTAGACGCTGTTGAAGTACGTGACCGCCCAGGTGCCCTGGAACGTCATTATGGTCCCGTACACCAGGAAGTACGCGATGGCGCAGGTCCAGAACCTCCTGCCGCCGGAGAACACTATGCGGAGCCCCTTCAGCACGGGGATGGTGGCAGCCGAGGACTCGACCTCCTCCGTGCCCCTCTCGGACCTCTCCACCGCCTCGACCGAGGGGAGGTTCCTCTCGCGGGGGTGGTTGCGGATCACCGTCGCGCACAGCACAGCCAGGACCAGGGTCACGACGCCCAGGACGAGGAAGACCTCCCTCCAGCCCAGGGCCTCCGCCAGGAGCTCCAGCGGGCCGGTGGCCGCGATCGCCCCGACGTTGCCCACGGCGATGACGATCCCGCTCAGGACGGCGAAGTCGGACTTGGGGAACCACACGGACACCAGCTTCATCAGCGGGACGTACACGACGGCCATCCCGGCCGCGATCATGACCTTCCCCAGGACGATCATCCAGAACTCGGTGCCCACGCAGGTCACCAGGGACCCGACGGACGCTATGAGCAGGAACACAGTGGATGCGGCCCTAGGTCCGAACCTGTCCGCCATGATCCCGGACGGGATCTGCATGGCCGTGTAGGTCCAGTAGTAGACGCTGCTGAGGAACCCTATGGACCCCCCGACGTCGGCCACTATATCCTGGCCGACCACGCTGACCGATATCCTGTGGAAGTAAACAAAGAAGTACCCGACCGTGAGGACGGCGAATATCGCCCACCTGTGGCGGCGGAGGGCGGACAGTGTCTCGGAGGCTATCCCGCTCATCTGGGATGCTCCGACATGATCCCACTATATGAACGGAACCCATGTCGGGCATCCGGATTATGCCGATACGAATATCGGATTATTCCGTGACGGTCCTTCCAGCGGCCCTGTCGTAGGCTCTGTTCCTGAAGTACAGGATTATCCCGATGAGGACGAGGCAGAAGTCCAGGATGTAGAATGCCAGGACGTAGTTGAACACCCCGTCGACGAAGACCTCGTCGTTGACGACCTTGTTCAGCATCCCGCAGACGTAGCCCACCTCTATGATGAGCATGAAAGGGAGGCTGGTCCCCACCGCGGTGCGGGCCCTGTACGCCTTCATTATGTTCGCCGGCCACGCGGCCGCGAAGCACAGGAGCATTATTACCTCGAATATCCCGCCGATCATGATGGTCACTCGATCTCCACGAGCTCGTAGTCGGAGGTGCCGAAGCCCATCCTCTCCGCGTGCTCGAAGGTGCTCTGCCAGCGGGTGGTGGGCTGGACGCACTTGAACACGTCCGCGGGCTTCCTGCCGTCGCAGTTCCTGTAGAGCAGCGATCCCGGCACCATGGGCTGCTTCTGCACCAGGTCGATGCACGCCCTGTCGAGGGCCACGGGGTCGAAGGAGGCCAGGATGCCCACGTTCGGGACCACGGGCATGTCGTTCTCGCCGTGGCAGTCGCAGAACGGGGACACGTCGCAGATGATGCAGACGTGGAAGTGGGGCTTGTCCTTCACGGCGGCCATGGCGTACTCTACGATCTTGCAGTTCAGGACGTCGGGGGCCTCGTCGTACTGGGCCTCGATGGCGTCGAAGGGACATGTCGCGATGCACCTGCCGCATCCGACGCACCTGTCCTGGTCGATGGACGCCTTCCCGTCGACGACGATGGCGGACTCGGCGCAGAACCCGACGCATCTCCTGCACGACCTGCACAGGTCGGGGTCCACACTGGGCTTGCCGGCGGAGTGCATCTCCAGCTTGCCCCTGCGGGAGCCGCATCCCATGGCCAGGTTCTTCAGGGCCCCGCCGTACCCAGTCTGCTCGTGGCATTTGAAGTGGGACAGGGAGATCAGGACGTCGGAGTCCACGACGGCCCTGCCGATCTTGGCTTTCTTCACGTACTCCCCGTCGATCGGAACCTCCACGTCGTCTGTGCCCTTCAGTCCGTCGGCGATGATTATCTGGCAGCCGGTGGTCATGGGGCCGTAACCGTTGAGGTTGGCGGTGTCCATGTGCTCCAGGGCGTGCTTCCTCCTCCCGACGTAGAGGGTGTTGCAGTCGGTCAGGAACGGCATGCCGCCGTTCTGCCTGACGACGTCCGCTATGACCTTGGCGTAATTCGGTCTCAGGAAGGAGAGGTTCCCGTACTCCCCGAAGTGCAGCTTGATCGCCACGAACTTCCTTTCCATGTCGATGTCGCAGATCCCGGCGGCGCGGACGACCCTCTCGAGCTTGTCCAGCAGGCTGTCCCCGATGCGGCAGCCCATGTCGGTGAAGTAGACCTTGGAGCCCATGCCATCGTGATGTACTGCCCCGTTATACGGTTTTTCGGTTAGAGGGCCGGTGCCAGCCGCGCATCGCATCGCGGCGGGCCTCGACCTCGTCGATCCTGTCCAGTATCAGCCGGCTTATCGCATCCACCCTGTCGTCATCCAGGCGTTTCGGGCCGGTCCTGTAGACATACTCGACCTCGGGGAGGGCTCTGCGCATCCCGTCGAGGTCCACGGATTCGAGCGATGATGCGAGCCTGATCTGTTTGCGGAATGTGTTGCTGAACGGTTTGCAGGAAGTGATGCTCTCGGATGAGATCTCATCCGCGGGGACGTCGTATCCGAGGGACGATCCGCTGTCGTATATCGGTGCCGCGGAGAGCCATTCCAGCGTCTCGGCGTCGCGGATGATGCCGAAGTTATTCAGATGCCTGTCCGTGTTGGCAATGATGTGGTCCAGGGCGATCATCCGATCGACGCTGGTGGTGATGTCGAGTCCGAATCTGTCGCAGGTCCCTACGTACGCATCCAGGACGGATTCCCACGGGGTGTCGGACGATCTGAGGACGCTGTGTGCCGTCACCAGCTCGGTGTTGCGGTTGACGAAGTCCTCGCATACGCAGCAGGGCATGTCATCTTCGTAGACCAGTCTGTAGTTCGTGTGTGGGATCCCGCCTGCCGTCATCAGGAAACTGGCGGCGACCTCGTTGAAAGGCTCCTGAAAGGTCATGCTGGAGCCTGTTTTGATCAGGCATCTCCTCCCATCGGAGATTTTCCACCTCTTCTTCAGGTTTCCTTCCGTTGTGATGTCAGGAGAACTGAGGTTCAGCTCTCCGAAGCGGATGTCATGGCCGAAGAGCAGGTCTCCGACGTCTTCGGAGAACGGGTTGTCGAAGAAGTTCACGTCCTCCCAGGACACATCCGATCCCGCGGGGCGCGCCCAGTACTGGTCTGAGAGGCTCAGTCCCATGGAGTCCATCAGTAGCGCCTTGGTGTCGGTCAATCCCAATCTGAACAATACCTCCGAGATGCCCCGTCTGCTGGCAGGGATGGAGCGTCCATCCCATCACGATCTGAGGTCCGCGACATCGACACCGTCGCCATGCCCTGTACCCACCGGCAGATGTTCGGGCGTTCTGACATCGTGGACGTCGATCAGGGTCCCGTCCCTCTCATCGATGGTGAGCTCCGCCACCACGATCGACCCGTGCATCAGTTCGCATCTCAGGATACCACCGAGCGTGATTGGATTTACGTCATCGTTTATGGTATTGTCGTATAATCATCGGAGAAAGAAACTCGGATGATTCCACAGAGACACTATCAGCAGTGTATTATCTCCCAGGCGACAGGCACCCGGGTCACATTCAAATAGGGTACCCCGATGCACGCGTCAGCGGGAAACCGCGGTGATTACGATGTACAGCATGAGCCATTGTTCAGGCCCACTCCTCAGCGACGAGGACTCGATCAGGAAATACAATGACGAGAGCCAGTGGGGCTTGCATATAGCCATCGACCTCGGAGAGTGCGACCACCAGAAGATCTCCGACGGCGAATACATCAAGCAGTTCGCGATCGACCTCGCGGACCACATACACATGAAGAGGTACGGCGAGCCCATCGCCGTCAGGTTCGGGGCGGAGCCCAAAGTCGAGGGCTACTCCCTGATCCAGCTCATAGAGACGTCCTGCATCGCGGGACACTTCGCAGAGGACACCGACAGGGCGTTCATCGACGTCTTCTCCTGCAAGGAGTACCCTCCGGAGGAGACCGCCCAGTACTGCAAGGAGTACTTCGGCGCCAAGAAGATGGAGTACGCCACCCTGTTCAGGAACATCTGACTTTCAAACCAAGGGGCCGCATAGCCCCGATCCACATCCCTTCTTTTTAACCCGATATGCCGATAACACGGCATGGACCTGTCCGACGCCGAATCCAGATACGAGAGGGGCAACGCGATCCTGTTCACACGGGACAGCCCCTGCCTGTCCGCCCTCCGTCGCACGCTGGAGTCCTCGGACCGGCGCACCGTGGCGCTCTGGGGTCTGGAGAGGGCCCGCCGGACGGCGGAGGAGCTTCGGAGGAGGCACCCGGACGACCCGAGGCCCATGCTGGCAGTCGAGGCCTGCACTAGGTGGTGCCGGGGCGAGACCAGGATGCCCGAGGCAAAGAGGGCGATACTAGACGTTCATGCGATGGCCCGGGATGTGGACTCGCCTGCGGACTCGGCGCTGTGCCATGCCGTGGGACAGGGGTGTTCCTGCGTCCACACCCCTAAGCACGGTCTGGGGTTGCCGGTGTACGAGCTCACCGCGGCGTTCCTAGAGGGCGGTACGGGGCGCGTGGGCGTGGTGGCATGGAAGGCCACGTCGTACCTGGTGGACCTGAAGCGCATCGGGGAGATGGACAAAGAGGATATGCCATGGGCGCCTTTCATGTCATGAACATAGTCTGATCACACTTCCGATCCCGAGCGTCTGGAGAGCGAGGTTTTTTCAAAAAGGATACCTTCCGCATTTCGGGAGAAATATGCGATAAAACGCATATTGATTTAGTACAATTGTACAGTGAATGACATATTACGGTTAAATACGGACACTCTGTTTGGACAGTTCAACGGAAGGTGTCCCAAAAATGGACAAGAAAGTAGTGCTAACGGCGGCCATCGTTGTCGCCTTCCTCCTTTCCTCGTCGATCCTGGTCCTTTTCTACAACCAGGACACTGAGGACAAGGAGATCAACCTGATCGCCAGGGTCAACACCGAGGGGTCGGGAATCTACATCGATGCGAAATACGAGGCGAGCGACTTCATAGTGGTCGATTCGGAGGGCAACCCGCTTCCGGACGCCGACGGCAACATACAGTACCACAAGGAGTTCTGGGAGGGCAAGATCTTCGGAACCCCCGGTTCGACATCCATCCAACATGTCCAGTTGCGTGGAATCGTCGAATCCATGGGCTACACGTTCACTCTGTACACGACAGGTGCCAACACATCCGCAGGATGCAACACCGTGTACTACAACGACAGCATCACCAACGCAGCCGCGTTCGAGAACTCCCCGCAGCTGGACGGGGGAATCATCTGGCAGCCCCAGTACCAGGCGCTGCTCGAGAGCAAGGTCCGCCCCTGCAACTCCATGATGACCACCGCCGATTTCGATCCCGGTCACACATGCTGTGTCATCGGGGCCTCGCACGACTTCATCACGCATAACTCCGACGTCACCGTCAGGTTCCTCGCGGCCTACATCGAATCCGTCGAGTGGGTCAACAACGCCATCGCCGACAAGAGCTCCGAGGACTACGCGTACCTCGTGGACCTTGCCATCCAGAGGACCGGCATAACCGACCGCACCGTCATCGAGGCGTCCCTCGATTCCGTCACGTACACATACGGCTACGACCAGGAGCTGGGCGACACGCAGGAGCGTCCGCTGGCCAGCCTGGAAAGCTCCATCGCCGACCTCGTTCAGAACCTGAACCTCACGAACAAGATCAGCAACCAGGGATTCAGCAGCCCCAGCGTATTCGCGCAGAGGTACGTCAACGACGGATACCTGTCGCAGGCCATCTCCTACGAGAAGAACCCGTCCGGATACTCAATGAGGACGATCACCGTGGCCGTCATCGCAGGGGACATCCACCAGATCGCCGTCCACCTGGGCAACGAGCTCGGGATCTTCGAGTCCTACGGAATAAACCTCAACATCAGCAGTGCCTCCAATGGAGCCGGTGTCGCGACATCCCTGCAGAACGGCGAGGCCGATGTGGGATTCGTCGGAGCGCCTCCCATGACGACCACAGTGGTCAACGGCGGACTGATCCCGGCATGAAGGTGTCATCATGACAACCATACTGAACTGGACCTACGATGAGAACAACAGGTATCACCGCTGGTTCAGGACGACCGTCATAGCGATCACGTCGCTGGTGTGCTTCGTCTTCGCATGGTGGGACGTGTCCCTCCTGCTGAACTCGACGGCCATCCCGACGCCCTTGGAGACCTGGAACGCACTGGTCGACCTGGTCGTCAACGGGGACTCCGTCACTGGCGGGCGCACCGTCTGGGCGTACATAGCGTCCAGTCTCAGGACGTTCCTGCTCGGATTCCTGCTGGCCCTGGTCGTGGCCGTCCCCCTGGGACTGATCATCGGATACTCCAAGACCGTCAGGGAGTTCGCCAACCCGGTCATAGAGGTGATGAGGCCCATCGCGCCCATCGCATGGGCTCCGATCTTCATCCTGGCCATCGACTACACCATCGGCCCCATACTGGTCGTGTTCATCGGTATCTTCTTCCCCGTGCTCACCAACGTGGTGTTCGGTGTGCAGAAGATCGATCCGAACCTGATGGACGCGGCGAGGACAATGGGGGCATCGCCGACGCAGGTGTTCTACAAGGTCATGATCCCGAGCGCCATCCCGTACCTGATGAACGGTGTCAAGGTCGGTCTCGGAGTGGGATGGATGTGTATCGTCGCGGCGGAGTTGTACGCCCCGCAGCTCGGTGGAATCGGATACTACCTCTCCACCATGGCGACCAACGGATTGTGGCCGAACGCTTTCGCTGCCATCGTGGTCATCGCCATCCTCGGTATACTGACCACGGGACTCGCGGAGTACATCCACAAGGTAATCTCAAGAAGGATGGGGATGTCGAATGTCTGAGCTGATAGAGGAAGGAGTGACCGCGGAGAGCGCGGTCGAGACGGACACTTTCGTGCCCGAGTCGGACATCAAGGAAGGCGAGGACCAGATCCACATCAGGAACCTCAGCAAGACCTACGTCACCGACGAGTCGGAGACTGTTGTCCTGGAGGACTTCTCCCTGGACATCCGCAAGGGTGAGCTGATCACCATCGTCGGACCGTCCGGATGCGGGAAGACCACCATCCTGAGGATGCTGGCGGGGCTCATCCAGCCCACGTCCGGGCAGATCCTGATCGGCAACCGCGAGTGCACCGCACCCGGCGCCGACCGCGGAATGGTGTTCCAGGACTTCGCCCTGTTCCCGTGGAGGTCCGTCAGGAAGAACGTGGAGTTCGGCCTGGAGATCGCCGGCCTGCCCAAGGAGGAGCGCCGCCAGAGGGCGGACAAGTACCTCAAGATCGTGGGTCTGGAGAAGTTCGCCGACCACAGGGTCCACGAGCTGTCCGGAGGCATGAAGCAGCGTGTCGCCATCGCCAGGGCGATGGTCACGAACCCCGACGTGATCCTCATGGACGAACCGTTCGGTGCCCTGGACGCCCAGACCCGCAACATCATGCAGGCGGGGCTCCTGAGGATCCTGGAGAAGACGGACCAGACGATCATCTTCATCACGCACTCGGTGGACGAGGCCGTGTACCTGTCCGACAGGATCGTGGTGCTTACCAAGCGCCCGGCCAAGATCAAGGAGGTCATCCAGATCGACTGGCCGCGTCCGAGGGACCGCGCCTCCGTGGAGTTCACAGCCCTGAGGAAGAGGATCCTGGAGGAGCTCGAGAAGGAGAACGTCATGGACTGATCAAAACCGCTTAGCTTTTACAGGCCCGTGGGGATTATCCCCCATGGGCCGCCATCTTTTGATCGACGAATCCCTCTGCACGGGTTGCGGACTCTGCAGCTCGGTGTGCATCAGGGACGGGATATCGGTCGTCGGGGAGAAGGCAAGGGAGAACGGGTCGGGCAGCTGCTTCGACTGCGGCCAATGCTTCGCCGTCTGTCCGGCGGGGGCCATAACCATGGCGACACATCCTGATGCGACGCCGGAGAGGATGGCCTTCCGCGGACCGGTCGCGGAACCAGACGAGCTGATGGGGCTCCTGTCCGAGAGGAGGAGCTGCAGACTGTTCACTCCGGAGCCGGTCTCGGACGAGGAGCTTTCCCTACTTTTCCAGGCCGCGAGGCTGTCTCCGACCTCCCAGAACTCGATGGACGTGGAGTTCGTTGTCGTTAGCGACAGGTTGGACGGTTTCCGTCAGATGCTGGCGGACGTGCTGGAGCCGAGGTCTGGTGAGTTCCCGCGCATAGCGCAGTTCGTGGAACACGTCAGGACCGGAGAGGGTCCGGACCCGTTCCTGTGGGAGGGGAGGCAGGTCATACTGGCCTTCTCGGAGGACCCGGCTAACGCGTGCATCGCGATGTCCAGGGTCGAGCTCATGGCCCAGGCCGTGGGACTCGGGGGGTTCTACTCCATGTGGGTCCGCATGGCCGACGACGTCGACCACCGGGCAGTGACGAACTTCCTCGGATGCGTCGATCCCGGGAAGAGGATGGGATGCGCCTTCGTTATAGGGCGTCCGCGCATACGCTACAGGCGCATGGCGCCGAGGCCGGAGCCGAGGGTGCACAGGCTCTGATTCTTTTTATTATAACTCTAACTCGGTAACGTTGGGTATCAGTTTCCGACGTTGCCGAGATCTTGATTTTATCATGTCTGGCCGGCGAGAGCCAGATGTTTTCCTGGGTTCGAGGGTTTATATAGTTATACCCAATTGGGTATATTATGGGATGCGAACCCGACCAATGGGCCAAGGACTGGCTGGCCGAGCAGAGGGCGCAGGGGAAGACCGGACTGACCGTCGAGAAGCGCGGTGACATGCACATCGTGAAATGGGCGACCACGAAGTGGGACCCGGAGACGAAGAAGCGCCGCAAGATCTCCGAGTACCGCGGGGTCCTCCGCCCCGACGGGACCTTGGCTCCGCCAAGGCCCCAGCGGAGCCGGGCGGAGGTCACCCAGATCGTCGACAGCGGGAGCGCCAGAGTGATGGCGAGGCTCACGGAGCCGATCCTGCCGGCGCTCAGGTTCGCCTTCCCGAACGACTACCCCGAGATCGTCGAGCTGGCCTTCGCGCGGCTGCTGGGACGCGGGGAGCTGTGCAAGGCCGGGAGGTGCTGGAACAGGCTCGAGGACGTGTTGGGGCTGCGCCCCAACACCTCCCCGAAGAGCCTGTCCGAGACCCTCGAGAGGGTGGGTCTGGCACGCGGCTCCCAGGACATGTTCTTCGCAAGACTCGGGACCGAGGACGACCTGATGGCCGTGGACATGTCGGTGATATTCTCGAAGGCCCGCGGGGCCACGATGCTCAGGACCGGATACAACCGCTTCAGGCTGTCCTGTCCCCAGTTCAACCTCCTCATGGCCTGCGGCCTGGCCTCCGGCCGGCCGCGGTACATGAGGATCATGCCGGGGAACCTGAAGGAGGGCTGCGCCGTCACGATGCTGGACGAGTTCGGGATAGGGGAGGGCACCCTGCTGGTGATGGACCGCGGGTACCATGACAGGAAGCTCCTGGCCGCGATACGCGACCAGGATCTGGACTATCTGGTCGCGGTCAAGCGCAACGCGAAGGTCTACGACATGACCGACGCGGAGGAGGGGATCTTCAGATGGAGGGACTCCGCGGTCAGGTTCGGGCACGCGAAGGTCTCCGATGCCGAGTGGGCGTACAGGTTCGAGAACCTGGACCATCGCAACGACGAGCTCGTGGATGCGCTGAAGGCCCAGGAACTGGGCCGTCAGCGCGAACTGAAGCTCGACAAGGCGGGGAACTTCGTGATGGTGTCCTCCCGTGAGATGGACCCCCGGGACGTGTACAGGATGTACAAGACCAGGTGCGAGATCGAGAACTTCTTCGACACGGCCAAGAACGTCCTGTCCGCCGACAGGACGTTCATGCGTGACGACGCCCACGTCATGGGGCACATGTTCGTGACGTTCGTGGCCTCGGTCATCCGCCACGAGCTGGTCAGGCTGATCGACGAGGCCGACCTGGCCTCGTCGTACAGCCCCGAGGACGTCCTGGACGTGTACGCCACGATGAAGGTCCTGACAGGCGACATGGAGATCAGGCAGGTCGTGCCCAAGGACGTCAGGGACCTGGATGCCAGACTGGGCCTGTTCATGTACAGCACGCAGGACGACAGGGACAGGCTGCTGGGGATCAAGAAGAAGAGGGGCAGGAAGCCGAAGGCTTCCGGACCCTCTTCGTGAGCTTATACCCAAGTTTACCGAGTTAGAGTTATAATATAATAAAAGGAAAGGGTGGGGCCCGAGGGCCCCTGGATGTGGTTTCTCAGAAGGTCAGTCTCAGCTGGTCGTACTTGTAGACCTTGTGCGGGCAGCTGAACTGGCACCTGTAGCAGGCGGTTCCGAGGCAGTTCTTGGTCTTGACGATGATCTCCTTGTCGTCGGTGACCGTGAGAGCGTTCTCGGGGCACTCCTTCTCGCACTTCTTGCATCCGGTGCAGCCCTCCATGTGGCCGCGGAGCTCGGTGCCGATGTCGTGGAGGATGTACAGTCCCCTGGGACCGAGGTCGGGGATGTCACGCTGGACCATGCGGTGCACGGTGGGGGTTCCCTTGGGCTTGGGCAGCTCCTGGATTCCGACCATGGCGTTGTTCTTGTTGTACATCTCCATGGGCATTCCCTCGTCGCAGAGGGCGAGTTCCTGGGTGTAGATCTGCTCGAAGATCTTGTCGCCGGCGAACATCACGTGGTTGGCCCTGATTCCGTTGGCGATGGTCTGGAGCTCGTCCAGGAGCTCGGGGTTCCTCAGGATGTCGGTGGCCATGGCCAGCGAGGTGTTACCGTACTGGTAGATCGTGTTGCAGCTGGGGGGCAGGAGACCGACGTCCCTGGCCTTGACGGCGTCGACGTAGGTTCCAGACGCTCCGGCCATGTACATGATGTCGAGCTCGTCGAACTTGATACCGGCGTGCTCCAGCAGGGTGAAGTGTCCCGCGCGCATGGCACCGATGGCCTTCAGGGCCTCGGAGATGTCGTGGGAGTCGATGTAGACCCCGTCCTGGAAGTGCATCTTGCCGTCGGAGGTGGTCAGCTTGCCCTTCCTCCAGAGGTGCTCGTCGAGTGCGACGGAGACTGCGGCGATGACACCGGTTCCGGTGATTCCCTTGGCCTTGCCGTGCATGGGCCCGTTCTCCTCGATGAGCTCGAGTCCGAAGTCGACCTTGTCTCCGTCCTTGGGGAGGATGTCCTCGTCCAGGATCTTGGTGATCCAGCGGAAGTCATACTCCAGGTCGGAGATCGCTCCGGGTCCGGCGAGCATTCCGCATTTGATGGACTGTCCCTCCATGGCAGGTCCGGCGGCGGCGGATCCGGTGAAGATGTCGTCTCCGACCTTCAGCGCCATCTCGGCGTTTGTTCCGTAATCTGTGACGAGGCAGTTCTCCTTCTGCTCGAGGAACCCGCTCTTGTACATCATGGCAAGAGCATCCGCACCGATCTCGTGCCTGATCGCGGGGGGAACCAGAAGCTCGCATCCGTCCTTAACGTTGAGTCCGACGTCGACGGCGGAGAACGATCCCGCATCCCTCTTCTGCTCCTTGATTCCGCGGGCCTTGTGGGCGTTCTCCCCGGCGAAAGCCAGGTCGTCCACGGGGATGCCCTGGAACAGCGAGAGCTGGATGGGGTTTCCGCAGATGCTCACCCTCTCGACCTGGTTGAGGTCGACGTCGAGGGTGGCGATCAGTTTGTTCACAGTGTCCATCAGGATCTTGTGGGCCATCTCGGTTCCCACGTTGATGCAGAACGTGAGGTGGTCCATGATGTTGGCACCCGGGAGCGGGTGGCACTCGGTGACCGATGTGGACAGGATCTTCCCGGTCTCGAGCTCCACAGCATGTCCCCTGGTACCGCTGGTTCCGATGTCCAGAGATATTCCGTAGCTCATTCCTTTCTCCTCCTTAGCCTGTCGAGGAAGGATTTCTTCTCCTTCGGCTCGGCAGTTTCTTTTGCCTTTCTGGCTTCGCACTCGGGGCAGTGGCATTCGCCGTGCTCGTGGTGGTGGCCGTCATCGTGATGATGCTCATGATCATGATCATGGTCGTGGCAGTGGCACTCCCCGTCGTGGTGATGGTGGTGCTCGTGGTCGTGATCATGGTCGTGGTGGTGATCGTGACAGTGGCACTCCACGTGCTCCTCCAGCTCGTAGTCGAGACCGGTGTCGTCGATGGCGTGGTACATCCTGTGCTTGAGCTCGTGCTCGTCCACGTCCAGGACGGCGCACATGAAGGTGAAGCTGACCTTCTCCTCGGGGTCCATGGTTCCGTGGTGCTCGACGCCGTTCTCGATGTCGGTAAGGTTCAGCGTGATCCCGCTGCCGTCCTCCTTGACGATGGCGGCCTTGATGTGGCCGAGGAGGCATCCGGACTCGTCGGTCACCCACTGTCCGACCTGCATGAGGGCCTTCGCGAACCTGGCCTCGGCGTCGGCGTTGAATCCGGTGATGGTTCCGCTGAGTCCGACGGCGCACCCACCCGCCTGCTCGATCGAGGTGGGCTCGTGCTCGTGGTGGTGCTCATGGTCGTGATCGTGATGCTCGTGGTCCCCGCTCATCTCATCATCTCGTACAGCTTGTCGATGTTCTCGTCGGTCTTGGCGGAGATGGCCATGATCGGCTTGTCGGGGTACTGGGACTTGAGCCAGCCGGAGACCTCCTCGATCTGCCCGGGCTTCGCCAGGTCCATCTTGTTTATCAGGATGAAGTCGGCCTTGGACATCTGCATCTTGAAGAACTGCTCCTTCTTCTTGATGAGGTCCTCGAACCTCTGGACGTCGGCGACGCCGATGATGAAGGTCCCGTCGTCGTCGATCATGGAGACGCGGACCAGGTCCTTGACCTTGTGGGGGAGGGCGAGTCCGGTGGGCTCGATGATGATTATGTCGGGGTCGATGTCCTTCTTGATGTTCTTGAGGGCGGACTGGAGCGTTCCGGAGAGGGAGCAGCAGATGCATCCGTCGGGGAGCTCCACGGCGTCGTACCCCTCGGCCTTGAGTGTGGCACCGTCGACACCGACGGAACCGGATTCGTTTACGACCAGCGCGGTCTTGAGTCCGCGTTTGGTGTACATGGAGGCTAGTTTCATGAGAAGGGTGGTCTTCCCGCTTCCGAGGAATCCTCCCATGATGTAAACATACATGGTTGTGCCTATAATTTCCTCTATTATAAGTTTGGTTCTGGATAACCGAGTTTGAAGTGGTATTTACTGTTGGTTACAATATACGTAGTTTAACCCTGAAAAACGATGGTCCCGTTTTAATGATATTTAAAATTATCTTTTTGTCACAGTTTTTGATGAATGAGCCAGCATTTATCAACGTCCGTTACATTGGATGTATGGTACATCCATCATATGGACAATTCCGACCATAGGTATATCCAACTTTGAGCAGGTTTAATTTTGACCTTAAAAGAATACCAATGATAAAATTTTCCTTTTTATGATAAACATATTTTTCTTTATAAATAAACCCGCTTAGTTTATATAAACTGTATTTAAAACCGAACCTGGAAATGATGGGCTAAACATCATTTGTCAAAACAACCGTATTTCTACTTTTTCCTCTCATTTAAATACTCTGGTTAAAACATCCATCCGCAAAATTGGTTAAATAAGGTCCCGTTCCATCACATCATCACAGGTTTCGGGACGCCGGGACCTGCACCAAAGGAGGAAAATAAATGATAGACTACAAAGGAGTAGACTTCTCCAAGATCCTCAAACGCTACGACGTTGAGGCTCAGAACGAGACAACCCCCGAGGCCGTCGCTAAGAAGATGCTGCCCGCGGACCCCGTCCTGAAGAATGTCGCCGAGTGCGTTCTGTACATGAAGTTCAAGGACGTCGGACCGGCCACATCTGAGGCTCTGAAGACCCACAAGCCCCTGGACATCATCAACAACGGACTGGTTGTCGGAATGGAGTGCGTTGCCAAGCTGTACGCTGAGCACATCTACTACCTGCCTGAGATCATGATGGCCGCCAAGACCATGGAGATCGGAATCGCCATCGCCGAGAAACAGATCCCCGGCGGAAGGGAGGCCAAAGCCACCGTCGTCATGCACGCTGCCGAGGGAGACCCCCACGACGAGGCCAAAGCCACCGTCGTCATGCACGCTGCCGAGGGAGACCCCCACGACATCGGAAAGAACATCGCCGCTGTTATGCTGAGGTCCTCCGGATACAACGTTATCGACATGGGTAAGGACGTCGCCGTTGTCGACGCAGTCGCTAAATGTGTCGAGGTCAAGCCCCTGTTCATCTCCGGAACTGCTCTGATGACAACCACCATGACCGCGTTCCCCAGGGTCGCCCAGGGACTCATCGACGCCGGCATGAACATCCCCATGATGGGATGCGGTGGAGCCGTC
>CASFMM010000016.1 GCA_949295765.1 uncultured Methanomassiliicoccales archaeon
CCGCTGATGTACTGGTCGTACTTCACCGGGCACTCCACCGCCTGGGTGTCGTCCAGGTCGAGACCCTCGAGGAGGCTGTCGTCATCCTTCATGTCGGCGAGGACGGTGATGTACGCGGTCACATCGGCCTTGAGATAGTCGATGAGCTCCCTCATCTCCGAGATCCTGTCCTCCCTCTTGAGACGGCCCATCCTCTTCTCGAGGTCGGCGATCTCCCTCTTCTTCCTCTCGATGGCCTGGGAGATGATCTCCATTGCCTCGTCGATGGTGTACTCGGCTTCCATGGTATCGTCTCCGTATCGATTACAAAGGCTTATAAAACAGACGCATCGGAATCGCGTCATGGCGGCGGTATCCAGACGCTTTTGGACTGTAGTTATATTGGATTATGGTTCCATCCATCATCTTTAGCTATATCTGTCCAGAGGGAATACGTCTAAACGGTACTTATGAAGCCCGAGGGATCCCCCACGCTCCTGGAGCTCACGGCCCGCAGCGAACGCGGAGACGCAGATGCGCAGTACATCCTTGGTAAGAAGTACTACGAGGGGGATGGGGTCGAGAAGGACGTCGACCGTGCCGCAGATCTTCTGAAATCTTCCGCGGAATCCGGCAATCCCGCCGCCCAATACACGTTCGGATACATGTGCTGCTTCGGGATCGGGGTCCCGGTGGACAAGCTGGCCGCGATAAGATGGTACAGGATGGCCGCCAACCAGGGTTACGTAGAAGCCCAGTACGGACTAGGGTTCATGTGCGACACAGGGGAGGGAATCAGGGTCAACAAGATGGAGGCCGCCAAATGGTACCTCCTCGCCGCCGACAAGGGTCATCCTGGCGCCCAGTGCAATCTGGGGAACCTGTACTTCAACGGATTCGGGGTCAGACGCGACAAGGCAGAGGCCATAAGGCTGTACCATCTCGCGGCCGAACAGGGCAACGTCGACGCCCTGTTCAACCTCGGTCGCATCTACGAGACCGGAGACGGTGTGGAGCGTGACGACGGCAAGGCTCTGGAGTACTACAAGGAGGCGGCCTTCCGCGGAGACGCCCATTCGCTGCTCAATCTCGGAATCAGGTACCTGGTAGGAAACGGGGTCCGTATCGATGAGAGCCTGGCCGCCAAGATGCTGACCGCTGCCGCCCGCAAGGGCGACGACAAGGCACAGTACCTGCTCGGCACAATGTACTACGGAGGCACAGGCGTCGAACACAGCCCCGAGACCGCGGCGAAGCTCTTCGAGAAGGCGTCGTTCAACTGGAACGACCAGGCCATCTACCATCTGGGGCTCCTTTACCTTCTGGGCGACGGGGTGCCCCAGGACGACCGCCGCGGCATAGGATTGATAAAACTGGCCGCGGAGCTCGGCAACGACGAGGCCGCCGCGCTGCTCGCGACCAGGGGAGAACCTCACCACTGATGGTCGTGGGGGATGAACTGCAGCTTGGCACCGCAGAACGGGCAGCTGTAGAGGACAGCGTCCATGCCGTCCTTGTCCTCGCCGAGAAGCGCGGGGCCCTGCATCGTCTCGGTGAAGATGATGTTCTGGGCGAGCAGCTCGTCGAGCATCCTCTTGCAGCATGCGGCCTCGACGTCGACGTCCGAGACCATGAGCTTCAGGATCGGTCTGGCGCGGAGGTTCCTGTTCCTCTCCTCGGTCAGGATCCTGTCTATCCTGTCAGCGTCGACCTCGGCGCCGGGGTAGCCCATGGATGCCGCGTAAGCGAGCATCCTGACCGCCTTCTGCAGGTCCTGCGGGACGCCGATGCCCTTCTCGTACATCAGACCGAGATGATACAGCGCGCCGGGATCCAGGTTGTCGGCCGCGTCGCTGAGCATCTGCACGGCGCGGGGTATGTCGGGTTCGGTGCCCTCGCCGGAAGCCAGCATGATACCGAGCTCCCTCATGGCTGGGACAACATTCTGGGCAGCTGCCCTGGACATCCACTCGAACGCCTTCCTGGCGTCCTTGGGCTCCTCGTTACCGTAAAGGTAGATGAGTCCGAGCTGGTACTGTGCTTCCGCATCGCCTTCGTTGGCGGCCTTCATGAGAGCTTCCGAACTGGCCATTGTATCGACGGGGTCATGGCCGACATCGCTTATACCAGTTCGGTCTCAGCCGAGAACGGATCCCAGCATAGCAAGCATCTCCGATGCCTCTTCGACGCCGTTGTCCTCGGCCATCTTCAGCCACTTGCCGGCTTCCCTCTCATCCTTCTCGGTGCCGATGCCTTTCATGTAGCAGTATCCCACCATGTGCATGGCGGTCGGAACGCCCTCCATGGCGGCTTTGAGGAACCACTCGAACGACTCCTCGGCACGGGGCGGATCGGATTCGGAGAGGAGATAGCCCATCCTTTCCATGGCGAAAGCGTCGCCCTGCTCGGCACCCATACGATACCACTTCTCAGCCTGTGTCCTGTCCACAGGGGTGCCGTTCCCGAACTCGCTGCAGATCCCGGCCTGGAACATGGCGTTGACGTTCCCGGCCTTGGCGGCGGTGCAGTACATCTTGTACGCCTTGGCCTCGTCCCTCGGTACGCCCAGACCCTCCTGGAAGAGGTACGCCAGGGATGTCCTGGCCTCCTGGTTGCCCTGGTTCGCGGCGAGCCTGAAGTAGCGGGCGGCCTCGGAGTAGTCCTGTTCCACGGACACTCCGTCCATGTACGCCAGTCCGGCGTAGAGCTGGGCATCCGGTATACCGTCCTCGGCTGCCTTTACGGCGTACTCGGCGGCCTTCTCGCTGTCTATGCCGCAGTACTCCCCCTGCATGTAGAGCCTGACCATCAGCGTCATGGCCTCGGTCTGTCCGGCGGCCACCGCCTTCTCGAGCAGATCGTAGCCCACGTCCTCGTTCTGGTCGACGTCCCATCCGAAGAGATAAGCCATGGCAAGAGCGTACAGCCCGTCCGGATCGTTCCTGCCCGCGAGGTCCCTGACCTCGTCTATGCTTAGTTCTACCTGTCCGTCCGGTCCGTGGAAAACGAATCCGCGCTCTTCCGCCATGACATGTCAACAGACTCGGTCAAGATAACCTGTGCGGTCCCGGGATGGATGTGATATGTTGTATCCTGCGGATTCCAGAGCCGAAACCGACGGTTCGAGGTGCTCGGACCTGACGAGGATGTAGTCGGTGTCGAAGGTGGAGACAGCGAAGACAGGTATTCCCTTCCCGGACAGCACGGACAGGACGCCTTGGAGGATCCCCACCAAAGAGAAATCGAGCTGGCCTGTGATTCTGAACGCCCTCCACCCGTCGGCACGATCGATGGTTCCCGAAGGGACGCACGTCGTAGGGCACACGAGCGACCTCTCGCTGTCCGTCCTGCCGATGAACGTGAACGGCACCTCCAGGTCGACCCCGGTGTAGTCGGAGACCTTGCATACGGAGAGTTCGATCGGCAGCTGCTCGAGTTCCATCATGCCACCTCAGGCGGATCCGAGCCCTCTCAGGACGGACTCGGCCTCCCTCCACCGAGGGAACATCCTCTCCCATGACCTGAACTGCGCATCGTGGACGCGACGGTCTGGACGGTAGCCCTGCCTGAGATGAAGGCACTCGTGGTAGACCACGTAGTCCCTCACGAAGTCGGGAACGTCGTCGGAGTCCAGTCTTGACGATATGCCGACGACCCTGAACATGGTGCTGCAGAACCCCACCCTGCGGACGTTGTCGCGGCGGGTCCAGGAGATGTACGAGTTCTCGATGTCCGTACCAGAGACGAGTCCCGCATCGAGCAGCCTCTGGACCGAGTCGTGGAGGTAGGCGGTCTCCCCGCAGCCTGTCCGGAGGAGGTTGCGGCTGCGTGCGATGTAGGTGGGCCTGTGGTCGACGATGTACGAGTCGGAACGGACATGGTCCAGGTACGATCCCGGTTCCGAGACCCTGCGGCCCTTGGCCCTTCTGCAGATCATGTCGCAGAAGTCGTTGAGCACCTGCTCCGGGGCATCCTCCAGATAGTCGGACACATGGAGCTCGATCCTTCCTCCGTAGGTCCTCCAGCTGTAGGAGAACTCCTTCCTGGCGATGAAGTCGCCGACCGCCTCGGGAAAATACGGGCGGCAGGCCATGAGAGCGCTTTCAGGCAGAGCGGCCATCCGAACGCCTCCCCGTGACGATCTCCTTCTGCCTCTGTCTCTTCTGTATTGATTTTTCCACCCTGACGTCCCTGCCGCGGATGTCCTTGGATGTGCGGTACATGGCGGTCGAGTACGACGAGGGCGTCGGTGTGAAGACCTGGACCTGCTCCGGATGTATGTGCAGGGTGTTGCGGCAGTACGACGCCAGCTCCCTCATATCGTCCTCGGTGCATCCCGGGTGGGCGGCCATGAAGTAGTACGTCAGGTACTCATCCTTCCCGCATTTGGATACTGATTCGGAGAACATGCCGCGGAACGTGTCGAGGACCTCCCTGCCTGGCTTCCCCATCAGCCTCAGGACATCGGCCGAGACATGCTCGGGAGCGACCTTCATCTGTCCCGACACGTGATGGGACACTATCTGGTCGAGGTACTGCTGTCCGTGAGCGCGGTCGGCGACAATCATGTCGTAGCGTATGCCGGAGTTCACGAACACCCTTCTGACGCCTGGAACCTCCGAGATTCTCCGGAGGAGCTCCATCTGTCTGGAATGGTCGATGGGAAGACGTGGGCAAGGCCTGCCTCCTAGGCATCTCCTGTCATTGCACCGTCCCTTCACCGGTTTGATGCCGCACTCTATCCCGTACATGTTGGCGGTAGGACCGCCCACGTCCTGTATCACTCCGTTGAAACCCGGCCTGGAGGCTATCCTGGCGACCTCGCGGAGTACGGACTCCTCGGACCTGGAGACCACCGTCGTACCTTGATGTAGGGCGATGGAGCAGAACGAGCAGTCGCCGTAGCAGCCGCGATGGGTGGTTATGGAGTTGCGGACGGTGTCCATTGCCTTCACCTTCCCGTCCCTGAGGTAGAACGGGTGGACCCTGTCCTCGAAATCGGATTCGTGGAGGGAGTCCAGCTCCCCTGATGTCAGGGGCCTCTGGGGCCTGTTCTGTACCAGGTATCTCTCGCCGTGCTTCTGCACGAGACCTTGGGCTGTGACGGGGTCGCTGTTGTCCCTGAAGAGTCTGAAAGCGCGCATGAAGGCATCGCGGTCGTCCCTGCACTCCTCGAACGAAGGCATCCCGAGATGCCCCTCGGGTACCGATGACGATGCGTAGCACAAGCCCCTGACACCCTTCCAGTCGGCGCCGTCGCGGATCAGGTTCGCCAGCTCGACGGTGGCCAGCTCGGCCATGCCGTAGACGATCCCGTCCGCCTTCGAGTCGAAGAGGACCGACCTCCTGACGCTGTCGGACCAGAAGTCGTAGTGGGCGACGCGCCTCAGGCTTGCCTCCAATCCGGCGAGGAATATCGGCCTTCCCTTGACATGCTTCTTGATCAGGTTGGTGTAGGCGATGGTGGCCCTGTCCGGCCTCCTGTCATTGACCCCTCCCGGGGTGAAGTCGTCTTCCTTGCGGAACTTCCTGGTGGGGGTGTAGTTCGCGACCATCGAGTCGACGCATCCCGCGGAGACCGACCAGAACAGCTCGGGCTGTCCGAGCCGGGAGATGTCCTCCCCCGAGGAGACGTCAGGCTGCGCTATTATGCCGACACGGAATCCCCTGTTCATGAGCCAGTGCCCGATGGCCGCGGTGCCGTTGTAGGCGTTGTCGGTGTAGGTGTCGCCGGACACCAGGATGATGTCGAGTCCCTTCCATCCGCGGCTGCGGACCTCCTCGGGTGTGGTGGGTATGAACATGGATCAGACTTTCATTTCCATGACGTAGTCGTTCATCACGTAGCCCTCGCCGATGGGGGTGTCCACGGACTCGACCACCTCGAACCCCTCGTGCCTGTAGACGTCCACGGGGTGCGAGTTGCCCCTGTTCACGGTGAGGTAAACGGCGCGGAGCCCGAGGGCCCTTGCGACCTCCCTGAGGTGCTCGAAGACAGCCTTGGTCCTTCCCTGGTGCCTGAACTCCCTCAGCAGGTAGATCTTGGAGAGGAACAGCCTGTCCCCGTCAGGGACGTAGCAACAGTAGCCGACGGTCCTGGAGCCTTCGCGGATCATGAGGTAGGTGTATCCCCTGGAATCGATCTGCTCCCTCATCGCATCGTAGCTCTGGAACTTCCCTACCATGTAGTCGATCTGCTCTTGGGATATGATGCCCTGGAAGCTCTCGTTCCAGATGGTGTGGGCAAGATCGGCCAGGGTGCGGATGTCGGCATCTGTGGTGGCCGGTATGATCGAAGGCCCCCTTCTTCCGGCGTCCACCTCGGTGATGTAGTCGCGGAGGCCCGCCTCGAAGTTGACGCCGTATCTGATGTCGACCTTGGCGTCGTAGGTCCTCACGATGCTGCCGACCGTGAAGTTGACGGCGGCGGTGACGGCGTCCTTGAGGGTGAGTCCGGACTCGAAGGCGCCGACGAATGCGGAACTGAAGACGTCCCCGGTACCGTGGTAGTAGCCCGGGATCTCGTTGCGCATGACCTCGCCGGTGTCCCCGGTCTCGTAGTCCATGTACACGGCGCCGACCTTTCCGGTCTCGTAGCTGATCCCTGTGAGGACGATCTGCTTGACGCCGAAGACCCTGGCCTGCTCGAGGACGGATGCGATATACTCCCTGGTGTAGGGTCCGTCCCTGTACTCGATCCCCAGCATGAAGCTGAGCTCGGTCAGGTTCGGCATGATGACATCCGCCATCTCGCAGAGCTGGCGCATGCCTGCGGGGAAGTCGGGCCCGAACACGGAGTACAGCTTCCCCTTGTCAGCCATGACCGGGTCGACGTAGATCCTGGTCCCCTCGTGGGACAGGTCGGTGAAGAGCCTTTTGACGATGTCTATCTGCTCGAAGGAGCCGAGGAAACCCGTGTAGAAGGCGTCGAACTTTATGCCCAGGGACTGCCAGTGCTGGTCTATGGGCACCATGTCCTCGGTGAGGTCGCGGTAAGTGAATCCGGTGAACCCCCCGGTGTGGGTGGACAGCACGGCTGTCGGGAGCCCGGAGCACTCGATGCCCACGGACGATATGATCGGAAGTGCGACGGTCAGGGAGCACCTGCCGACGCAGGAAATGTCATGGATCGCTAGAATCCTTTCCTGGTGCATGACGCCCGCGATGGCTGAAATCGTAGATATAGGCGCGCTTGCGACCTTTGTTGGAGGTGTTCGATCTCTTAGGCTTCCCAATCGGTATCTTGAAACAAAAACATGGAGGCTCGGGCCCTCTTTGCATTACTAGACCGATGTGAATGCATCCCCCATCTCCTTCTTTCTAATGATTCTACGTGTTTTTGGCGGATTCCGACAGCAGATTAATAATACCAGTGAACGTGCTCAAACCATGAATTCACGCAACATGGCCATCATGGCCCTGGCCATCGTGGCGGTCATGCTCGCAGCGCCCCTGTGCGCGGAGCAGTCCGACGCCGCCACATCCGGGGACATCAGCCTGACGCTCCCCGACCCTTCCTCCGACAGGGTGGAGGTCAGCGTGGGCAACGGCGGAAGCCAATCTTTCAGGATCTTCCTGTACAACGAGTCCGAGCAGTACCTCCGCGTCACGGCATCGACCTCATCCGATTCCAGTCATGTGACCGTCAAGGCCACCGTTGCCGGGGACTACCTGATGCCAGCAGGGGTTTCCGACACAGGGCACATCCTGCCTGTCGACGTCACAGTCGCGGTGGACAGGTACGACGACTCCCCGATGGAGACCGGGAGCGTCATCCTGACCTTCGTCGACATGGCCGGAGAGGATGTCTTCGAGATAACGGTCGGCATCGACATCAACGTGAACTCGGCATACTACTCCGCCGACGGCAACAACAAGTTCCTGGGCATCATCCCCAACACGATGAGCGGAGCCCTCGGTTCCGAGTGGTTCACCGCAGCCGTTACGATAGTCGCCTGGGTTCTCATCTCGTACATCGTCTGCCTCGTGGCGATCCCGCTCTTCGCCAGGATATTCACTCACGGGCAGAAGGGAGAGGAGAAGGGCAAGGTCAAGAGGAACCTCACAAGCCTCATCGTGCTTCTCATCGCTATCCTGGCCGTCAATCAGTGCCTCACCATCCTTGGAGCCGGACCCGAGATCAGGGACGGTATAGCCACACTGTCCAGCATCCTCTACATAGTGATCGGAGCCCTCATCGCCTGGATAGTCTACGTCTTCGTCATCACCAATGTCATAAAGGGAGTGGAGAAGGGCACAGACTCGTCCATCGACAGCTCCCTGATACCGCTGTTCAAGATGATCGGGAAGATCATCATCGCTGTCACGGCCACGGGTGCGATCCTCGCCATATTCGGCGTGGACCTTAACGGCATCCTGGTCAGCGCCGGTGTGATCACACTGGGCATCACCCTCGGAGCGCAGAACATACTCAACCAGTTCTTCTCCGGTATCGTACTGCTCTCCACCCGTCCGTTCAAGAAGGGGGACTTCGTCCAGATCAACGGGACCGTCTACATCGTCAGGA
This sequence comes from uncultured Methanomassiliicoccales archaeon, assembly GCA_949295765.1. Taxonomy (GTDB): domain Archaea; phylum Thermoplasmatota; class Thermoplasmata; order Methanomassiliicoccales; family Methanomethylophilaceae; genus Methanoprimaticola. Next base: position 8,507 of record CASFMM010000016.1, read on the forward strand.
AGGTCAAGCTGATGTTCACCGAGTTCGACAACTGGGACAAGGACCAGGTCGTCACCATCCCCAACAACGTCGTCTCAGGTGGAACGATAGTCAACATGACGGCGGAGGACAGCGAGGCCAGGACCTATGTCTACGTCTCAGTCGCCTACGACAGCGACCTGAAGAAGGCGCAGGAGCTCATGGTGCAGGCCGCCTTGGAGCATCCCCACGTGATCAAGGACGGTTCACGCTCCGGACCCTCCACCAGGCTCACCAACTTCCTGGACTCGGCCATCGAGATCAGGCTCGCAGCCTACGTGGACGACTTCGACAGCAGCGGAACCTACGCCGGCCAGATGAGGGAGAGGATCTACCAGCTGTTCAACGAGAACGGCGTCGAGATCCCCTTCAACAAGCTGGACATCGTCTTCCAGACGCCCTGCGACGGGAAGAGGAAGGACGACGACACCACGCCCGAGGGGCAGTGAAAACGACGGGTCGGGGGAGACCCCGGCCCCGACTACCTTTCGTTGTTTCAGGATTCGCCAACATGATTGTGGAGACGTGACTCGATAAATATCGATTGAAAGAAAACGTCTTTAAGTCTAAGTCCCATTCATTACCGTGTCCCGGAAATCTTACTCCCAGGAGGAACGCGAGGCGATACGTGCCAGCATGCTCCGTCGTGCCTCGGATGTTTTCGCAACAAGGGGGCTCAGGGACACGAGCCTGGAGGACATCTATGTGCCCGAGGGCATCTCCAAGACTTTCTTCTACACCTTCTTCCCATCGAAACTATCACTGATCTCCGAGATCTTCCGCATCCAATCGGGGGAGATCCTAGAAGCCGTCCGCAGCAGCGTATGGGAATACGGCTCCCTCAACGGTATGAGGGCGGTCTTCAACGAGGTCGTCGACGGCAGATGGTACATCGCCTCCGTCGATGACCAGGCGTATCTCAAAGCAATGATGAGCGAGGACGAGTTCAACGGGTTCAAGAACGACCGCATCGTCCTGTTTGCTGAGATCCTGAACATACTCGGCGTTCCCGTGAGCAGGCTAGATCCTAGGGTGTTCTACAACATGCTGATGTCCGTAGTTTGGACAGGGTGCTCGGGATCAGGTTCGATACCGTTCATGTACGGTGAGGTCACCCACATCTCCACCGAGATCCAACTGGAACGTCTGATCGAATACATCGCTGGACTCAGGGTCGATTCTGGACAGAGCGGTTTCTGAGAGGGGTTGAAAATGGACAGAGATAGGATAAGACAGGTCGAGACAGACTTTTTCCAGGGCAGAACGGAACAGGCTGTCGACTCGGCGCTGGAGATCATCGCCTCATCGGACATGGACGATGACGATGATGCGCAGGTGGCAGCGGATCTCATCATCAGAGCGGTGAGCTCCGACAGATCGCACGATTTCATCAACGGTCTCAGGGAATCGGGATTCGATTTCGGTCTGAGGTTCCCCGACGGGGAAACCATGACCACACTCTACGCTTCACGCGGCCGCAGCGACCCCTCGGTTCTCGCCGCCTACGCTGATGCCGGGGCGGATCTGTTCTCCTGCAACCGCAACGGGTCCAACGCACTGCACCTCCTGGCATCGATGGAGAGGTCCAGCTGGACGAAGGAACGCGAGACGGACATGGCAGCAGTGGCCAGGCTCCCCGCAGACGTGTCGGGTTGGATGACATGCAACGCGTACGGGGCCACCCCGCTTCACCTCGCGGTCATGAACAGGCACACAGAGCTCCTGTCTTCACTGTTGGACTCGTCGGTGGATGTGAACGTCACGGGTTCGGAGATACGTCAGGGATACGGTCACGCCATAGACTTCAACGGAGTCACCGCCCTGGACGTGGCCTGTCTCATCGGCGACGACGTCTCAGCCGGGATCCTCATCGATCACGGTGCGGACCCTTCCATCACCGACAACCGTGGCCGTTCCGCAGCGCATTACGCCGTCTCACCACCCCCTACAAGCGTCTGCAGGGAATGGGATTCGGTTCCCGGGATGGAAGCGGTCGTAGGACGCAAGAAGGCCTTCCTGGAGAAGGTCGGAGATCTTAACGTCACAGATGACACGGGACTCTCACCACTTATGCTTACTCTCACATCGTACAGATATCAGAACGGCGGACTGTCGGAGGTCCTGCTCCAACTCGGAGCCGACCCCAACGTGGCCCTCAACGACGGGACCACGCCCCTCATGGCCGCGGCCTCCAACGGACATGGGGACGCCGTCAAGGCCCTGATCGCCGCCGGGGCGGAACTCGATTCCTGCGACAGACACGGCAGGACCGCGCTCCATCATGCGATATCCTGGAGGGATGAGAAGTCCGCAAGACTCCTTGTGAAGAAGGGTGCTAGGTTCGACATCCCCGATGAGGGGGGAGTCACCGCAGGGGAGATGGCCGCATCCGCCGGCATGGAATCGGTCATGGAGCTCATGCTCAGGGGTGATTGAGCTGGGGTTCCTGGACAACGGGTCGGGACCCAAGCTGGCTGTCAACGGGGCCGTCCCATACCAGCTTATGGTTGCCGGCGACCTTCCCGGAGCCTGGACCGTCCTGTCCGAAGCGGACCTGACCTCCTCTCCGGACATTCTCTACAACAAGGCGGTATGCCTGAGGGCGGCTGGTCGCAGCCAGGAGGCGCTCCAGTTCGCCGGTGCCGCGTTCCTCCGTCTCACAGAGGGGGTTCCCCAGAAGCCGTTCGACCCGGTCGCCACGGTGCTTGTATCGAACCTCCCGGGACCGGTTCCGATGAGTCCCGACATGAACCGCTTGAACCCCACTTACGCGGGGATCCTGGCCAGATGGCTCTACTGCCTGTGCCTCTCGGACTGCGGGGAGTACGAGCAGCTCTCACGCATCGCCCTTCCGCTCGAGCGCCTGGGCATAAAACCAGTTCAGGAAACGGAGTGAGCATATGTCACAGATGGACAATATGTTGATCAACGCATGCAAGAACGGACAGAAGGGGGTCGCTCAGACACTCCTGTCCAAGGGGGACGTGGACGTCAACAAGAGGGACGTCATGGGGTTCACAGCCCTGCACTACGCCTGCCAGAAGGGTGCACGCGACCTCGTGTCCCTGCTGCTGGCCAGCGGGGCCGACGCAAGCGCCTGCTCCAACGACAGCACGACCCCGTTGCACATGTGCTCCCGCAGCGGCAACAAGGATGTCATCCGCATGCTGTTGGATGCAGGAGCCGATGTTAACGCCACCGACCGCAACGGAAGAACGCCCATCATGGGCATGGCCTCCGAGGGCAAGACCGATGCCGCGAAGATGCTGCTGGAGAACGGCGCCGACCCCACCATGGCAGACAACGACGGGCACACCGTCATGGACATCGCCACATCCAAGGGGCTTAAGGGCCTGGTCTCCGCACTGGCTGATGCAGAGGGTTCTGCAGATGCGAAGGATTCGGTCGGCAACACCCCGCTACATCAGGCCTGCTGGAACTCCCAGGGGGAGGTCGTCCGTGTGCTGATCGAGAACGGGGCGGATGTCAACGCCCTCAACGACGACGGCGAGAGCCCGTTGTTCCTGGCCGTCCACAGAGGGGCGCTGAACATAGTCGAGACCCTCCTGGCTTCTGGTGCCGACCCATCGGCCAGTCTCAACTCGGGAGACCGTCCCCTCCACATCGCGGCAGCTGATGGAAACCAGTACATGGGAAGGGCCCTGATCACTGCCGGTGCCGATGTGGACGCCAAGAACGGAGTGGGTTTCACGCCGTTGATCGTGGCCGCCCGCAACGGTCGCAACGACTTCGTCTCCCTTCTGCTGGAGAACGGGGCCGATCCAGAAGCCGTGGACAACGACGGTCGCAGCGCGATGCATTACGCTTCGGAGGCCGGATACACGGAGGTCGTGGAGATGCTCCTGACGGCCGGCGCCAAGGGTTGAAGGGGATCCGCCATCCCTCACCTCCTGTCCATAAGGAAGGACAGGACACCCTTGCTGTCGGAATCCGCCGCGATCTCTAGGGCATCCCTTCCCTTCGAGTCGCGAACCGACAGGTCCGGGCCGCACATGTCGAACAACGTCTTCACGATATCCAGTCCGCCGTCGCGGGGGATGGAGGCCGCTTGCATGACCGCGGTCATCCCGTCCCCGTCCCTGGCATCGAAGTCCGCGTCCATCTCCAGGAGCGTGCACACGATGTTCTCGGATTCGCATCCGGGAACACCGCAGGCGCGGATCAGCGGAGTCATCCCCCTGCCGTCCCTTGCATCGACATCCGCACCCCTCGAAAGCAGGCGGTCGAAGGCGATGGTCCTGACGGGCTTTCCGTCAGAGGTGCTACCCAGCCTGTCTTCGCCGCAAACGAAGCAAAGAGCAGAGCCGGCATCCTCGGATACCGGGAGGTCCACATCGCCCTGAGCAGTCACAACGGAGTCCAGCATCCTCAGCAACCTCTGCGAGTCGCGCCCGTTGGGTCCCGTACCCACGGTCGACGACAGCGACTTCAGCAGGTGGTACAGGGCGGTGGTCCCGTCCGTCCCCCTGGTGCAGGTTCCCGACGCCCCTCCGGAGATGAGGGCCTCTGCGGATTCTAGTGCCATCCTCCTGCATGCGATCATCAGCGGGGTCATGCCGAAGTAGTCCCCCTTCTCATCGCAAAGGGCGTCTGGATCCGCTCCGGAACCGATTATGGCGGCTATCGCCTCCGGATCGTTGACGATCACCGCCTGGGGAAGGTCCATCCCTCCCGATACGACGGAACCGTCGCCACCGAGGAAGGCGGAGGTGATCTTGATGCGGTTCTCGATAGCGAAGTCTATCGCCCTCCTTCCGATGCGTGTCTCGGCCTCCGGGTCGATTCCGCATCCGACGAGCCATTCGGCCATCTTCCTGCACATACTGTCCTTCTCGACGAACTCCTGCGGTCTGGATTCACGGATGTAGTCGTACCTCGATGCCCCTTCGCAGAGCAGATGAAGGGCGTTCATGCCAGAGCTCTCGATAAGGGCGTCGCAGCGCACCTTCCTCTGGCCGATGATCGCGATCATGGGGAAGTTGTGCATGTCGGCCGCTATATGGTAGAAGCATCTCCCGCTGTCGTCTCTCCTCGAAGGCGGACAGCGATGCGACAGGAGGAGATCGGTGCACTCCGCCATCTTCGAGACCCTCCCCTCCCATCTCTGTATTGCCAGGATGTGAAGGGGAGTGCGTCCGTACTCGTCGGTCGAACCGGCACGGTGTCCGTTGGAGAGCAACAGCTCCAGCGTCTCAGGATCAACGTTCTCGGCGGCGATGTGCACCGCGGTCGTCCCATGCTCGCCGATCTCGGAGGGTGAGATCCCGGACGCCACGGCTAAAACGGTTTCTCTGTTATTCCCGAACCTGTATGCGTCGGCCAGCTGTTCCAGGCTCATGCCCTTCCACTCGCCCAGGGATGGTCCTTCCAGTCCCCCTCGGTGAGGAGGTGCTCGATGGCGAACATCAGGCCAGCGAGGTTCTCGTAGCAGGCCTCGGGACCGTAGGGGCACTTCCAGAACATGCTTCCGAACATGTACGACTGCGCGTATTCCCTCCAGGATCCGAAGGCGTCCATGCATCCGTCCGCGATCTGATCGAGGATGCCCCACGCCTCGTCCTCCGAGATGAACCCGACGAAGTACCCCCAGCGGGTCACGTTGGCGGCCCTGCCGAGATCCCATCCGCGCAGCATCATGGGTCCGATCTGCCCGGCGTACGCCTCAGCGAAGGCGAACCTGGAATCGGAGACGGCGACGTCGTCCTCGTCCATGTCCCCCGTGTGGAGGTCCTCGGCGGACCGGCCGTTGGATATCGCCTCGAGCGCCTTCGCGTAGTCCATGGAGTGTCCCTCGGGGATCAGGTAGCCGAGGGTGCCGATCAGGCTCTCCCTGTCCTCCACCCCCCAGTAGTCCGAGAGGATCGAGAGGACTATCTCCCTGCTGTCCGCATCCCTGGGTTCGACGTCAAGGCCGTCCAGGAGGTGGTCGTTCAGGGTCGAGATTATGCCTGTGAGGAGGACCTCGAACCTTCTGATACCTTCGGCATCGGCAGGTTGGGGATCGGGCTCGGGAAGTTCCGTGAGGGATGAGATGACGTTCACGATGTCCCCGTATCCGAACTGTGACGGGTCGATGTCCCCCAGGACCTTCTCGGTGTGCGTGGGCTCGCCCCCGTCGCCCATGGCGTGCTCGATGTCCTCGTCGCTGTAGCCGAGCTGCTCCATGACCATCCCGGCGACCTGCGTCGGATCCACGAACCCGGACTGGTCGGCGGCACCCATCATCTGCGTGATCATCTGGATCTGCATCTCCAGACTCTGGTCAAGCTGTGCGCATAGCTGTTCGGCCATCGCCGGGTCCGAGGCGTACATCTGCCTGTACATGTTCTTGTTCGTCTCAGCCTGGGCCTTCAGCAGGTCGATCTGCATCTGTAGCGGGTCCATGTCTGTCATGAATAACGGAACGACGCTGGTTGTTATAAAGTTTACATACTGATTTTATTTCTAAGTCTTTAACATCATAATCATAACAATATGATCTCCCACATCGGAGTTCGATGGAATCGCCTGAAACCGATAAGAGAGGGATGCAAAAGCGTCCTCGGGGGGGGGGGATTCGGCAATCGATGTGATGTAATTAAAAACTTAAACAAACTAAACGCTTTTATCATCACCTTGCGATTACTCCACGATACCATGGACGGCTCCGATCCGACCCCTCTCTACCGGAAAGAATACGATCTACTGACTTTGGAACGCAGGAGGGAGATCCTCGAGCGCATCGGTTCTGAACATCAGATGTCAATCGTCGGATTCAGGAGGTTCGAGAGATGGGATGTCTACACTTTTACGGCCGTGTTCGAAAGGGACGGCTCGGAGTTCGTGTTCGTACCGGGCGACGAGGTGACGCTGGGTTGGAAGGGGGAGTTCAGCGACCTTGAGGCGACCACCAGGTTCCAGATCCAGATGGCCCTGAGGGACCACGGCTACGACGGGGATCCGGCGGAGATCATGGGGAGGCTGATCCTGGGCCCCCGTGACGCGGTCATCCCTCCGATGCTGGTGGAGACCCGTCCGAGGAACGTCGAGGCAGATCCCGCATCCGTCCCGGATATCGTGGAGGAAGGGTTCTCCGTACCGACCTCCGACGAATGGGAGTACCTCTGCGGCGGAGGTACGACCACGCTGTTCCCATGGGGCGACCGCTTCGATTCGGACACGGTGGCCAGGATGTTCCCCGAGGGCGGTCCGCCCATGGAGGGGAGGCCCAACTTCTTCGGACTGACCATAGGCACAGACCCGTTCCGTCCCGAGACCGTCATGTCAGACCGTCCGCTGTTCAGGGGTGGTGATTTCGGAGGCAGCATCCTCTCAGGATACGGTCCGGTGATGGGGCACCTGCCGGTCTGCCCGCATTTCAAACCCGTCGCATATTACCCCGAAGGGAAGGTGCCAAGTTCATTCCCGATCCGCAGGATCATACGTCTGGACACTCCCGATGAGAGACAGACGAAGACCGAGATCCCAGAGCAGAAAGAGGACACGGATCCTTCGGAGGAGGGCGGGGACACCTTCCGCGATCCCCGTCCGTTCCCGAGCAATCACAGATTCCTCGGCTCCATAGCGGCCGACCCCTCTGTTCCCGCGACGTTCACGGTCACCGCCCAGACGGTCCTTCGCGGACTCACCTACTGGATACCCGCCGGGGAGTGGTCCTTGGAGGAGCTTGCGGGACAGCTGCGTTCCAGGGCGGATACCGTCGCCTCCATCGCCGAGAAGGCCGGCTACAGGATGACCGGCCCGGTGGTGGATTCTGTAAGGCAGGCCTTCGCTGACATCATCGGGTTCTACCACATACCCGTGGACCTCGACGACGTCCTCGCTGGTGATGCGTGGCACCCTTCCGACGATGCCGTGATGGGATACGAGTCCCCGGACAGGCGCATCGTCTCCGACGTCGTCAGGCAGTGCGAGGCATGGAACGCCGAAGGGAAGCATCAAAGGATCGCCGAGAGGATAGAATCCCTTCCGGAGTCCGTCCGCACACCGGAGCTGACAAGCATCCTCGCGAGGGCCTACAACAACCTCGGCGGGCCCGAGGACACCGCCCCATATCTCAAGGCGATATCCCTGCTGGAATCCGTTCGGGACAGTATGGAGGATGATTTCCTATGGAACTACCGGATGGGGTACGCCTACCAGATGATGGATCTGGAGCCCATGGCGCTCCCGTACCTGGAACGCGCCTACGAGCTCTCCCCGGATGACGAGGAGAACTGCCAGCTCCTGGACTGGTGCAACGGCGCCCTCGCAGTGCCGAGGTTCCACCGCACGTTCCGCGAGCGTGCCGAACTGACCTGGAAGAGGTTCGCCGACGAGATGCCGGAGATCGAGAGGCTCCTCTCCCATCCGCTCACCGACGGCATCCGGGACGAGCTGATCTCAAAGGTCGAGGACATCCTCACCACGACCTTCGGCGACGTGTCGTTCGAGATCGGGTACAACGGCTCGAAGTACGAGCTCGTCATCTCACCGGAGGGAGACCCCGTCAGGCTTTTCGAAATCGTGGAGCTGATCAGGCGCGCACCGGAAACGGTAACTGGCGGCTGGGACCTCACAGCGGGGAACCGCCGGATCGCCGGATTCGAACAGCAGCTGGGCGACACATCCGTCTGTGCATCGGATGTGGACGTCGCTATCGAGCGCACGGGCGGTCGTGTCAGGCTCACGATGCACTGCGCCAAGCTGGACCATGCCCTTGAATCGGATCAGGAGGCCGTCTGGATGATCATTTCATCGTTGATGGAGGGGGCCATCGGCGAGGTTCCCGCAATGTCCGTCCTCGACGGGTTCGATGTCGTCTCTCAGCCTCCCGAGGGGGATGTCGTGAGGCTCTCCGAGCTCAGGTCCGTCCTCATGGACATGGGGTTCAACATGGAGATCGATGCCGCGGGCAGCCTCTCAAGATACTCGTCATACGAGCTCGAACCCTATCCCGACCCGGATGCCGACTGGCGTGCGGATGTGTACGCAGGCTCCACCCGGTGCGCGAATCTGGTGGCGGGTTACCTGAAGGGTGATGACAAGTGGGTCGACATGCTCCATGCCGACGGTGCCGCCGCCGGCTTCTTCATTTATCCGCTGGACCCCTTCGAAGGGGAGGACCGGAGCAGGAGGATCCTGGACTTCCGCGACAAGGCGGAACGCAGGATAACGGAGGATGCAGGAACGGATTCGGTCGAGTTCGTCGGAGGCGCGACAGGCCTTCGCTACGGATACATCGACTTCATAGCATGGGACCTCGAGAGGGTCCTCGGAGCTGCCGAGACGTTCTTCACGGACTCAGAGGTCGATTGGGCGTCGTTCCACTCGTTCCGCAGGGTGGCCATGTCCTCCAGCATCTTCGACCGCAGGGTCCCCGAACCGCCTGCCTCGCCGATCCTGACCGATGATGACGTTACGAGGTTCGAGTCCTACGTGGGTGACGTGGACGGCATGTACGGTTCGATGCTCGAGGACCTCATCGACACGGTGAACTCCGGCATCAGGGATGGAAGGTTCACCGCCAGACAGGCCATGGCCGATCTGGATGTGGCGCTGTGGTACTCGTATGCCTGCCTGAACATAGGGGACTACGAGCACCACTGGCAGGCAGCCAGATGGATGAGGGCCTCGGAACACAACGCCTCCGGATGCGGGACATGGTTCTACCGCTACTCGTGCGCCCTCATGTACTGCGGAAGGCTCGACGAGGCCAGGGAGTACGCCGAGAGGGGAATTCTGGAGGAGCCCGGCTACCCGTGGATCTGGCTGCAGACCGCCAAGCTGAGGGCCCACTTCGGAGATGCGGAAGGCGCCCTCGATGCCATCGCCAGAGGATTGGAGATCGTCCCGGACGATTACGAGTTCAGGGTCCTGAAGGAGGAGGTGGATGCGGGTCTTGACCTGGACAATTTCGAGTACCACTGGATAGATCCCGGGGCGGATGCCGTGCTGCAGGCAGGCGAGGACCCCAATGGTGAGGCTAGGCGTCTGATCATAGACTGCATCCTGACCGATCCCGAGGGCGCGGAGCGTTTCAGAACCATGTTCGATCCCATAGAGGGGACCTGGCAGGAGGATGCACCTTACTGTTCATTCGAGATCATGTCCGACGACGTACGCATCGATGTCGTCTTCCGGACAAATGTGGCGGCGGTGTCCAAGTTCGACGCTTCCTGGATGTCGGAACTGAAGACGAGAATCAACTCTGGGAAGTGGAACAGTCTGGCCAGGATGATGCGTGAGAGGGATCCGCTGTTCAGGGGCCAGGGGACTCTGAAGTCTGTGCTCGTGGATGGCTACAGGACGGTCACCCTGGTCTACGGTCTCCCCAGCGGAAGGATGGAGGAGGTCACGCTGGACGAGGGATGGGAGCCGGTATTGGAAACCGGCCGGTACCGATGTCGGATCATCCCGATCCCCGGCGTGTGCATTCTGATCCGCGCACCACAACCCGAGGTTCTGCTTAGGAAGATCGGGCATCCCTCAGTGTTCGTACATCCTTCCTAACCGAAGCCTCTGAGTCGGTGACCTGGGGGAATCAGGTTCCGTGAACTCCACGACACTCGCCGCCCTCAATATGCGGACGACCTCCCTAAGGGAGGAGGGTGGTGATTTGTACCCCATAGAATCCGAGATCTCGCGGATGCTCACCTCGCCGTACTTCTTCAAAAGCCGGATGATCTCCGCGACCATTTCCTCCTCCTTGGAGAGTGGTTCCGACACCATGGTCTCTTTATC
>CASFMM010000017.1:0-7379 GCA_949295765.1 uncultured Methanomassiliicoccales archaeon
GCCATCAGGAAGAGGGACGGACACATGGTGCCCACCCTGGAGGCCTACGCCCACGAGCTGTACGAGCGGTTCAGGTTCGCAAAGGAGCACACGGAGCTTGAGCCCCATCCCGAGAACGCGAGGGACGACCTCACCGACGGGGAGCTGGAGTTCTGGGCGAAGGACCTGAAGGCCAAGCTGGACTTCATCAGGGACGCGGGCTTCGAGCCCGAGATACCGTCGCGCATGAAGTTCCCTCCGTCCAGGAACGACATCAGCAAGGACCGTCAGGCCTACATGGACCTCACGGCATCCATCGCCGACTACGTCAAGCGCAACTACGTCCTGGCGGAATCGGTGATCATCTTCAAGGACATCGTGAACGAGATCTTCATCGACAAGTCCGTCACCGTGTCCGATTCGGGGAAGATCGGCATCACCATGAACAACGGCATGTCGCTTCCAATCCACAAGCTGTCATCCGGCGAGAAGCAGATCCTGATAATGTTCTTCGCCCTGCTGTTCCACGCCGAACCCGGTTCGATCGTCATACTGGATGAGCCCGAGATCTCCCTCCACGTGAGCTGGCAGCAGAAGCTCGGGAAGTACTTCTCCGACATATGCAGGGTCAGGGACCTCCAGATGATCGTCGCCACACACTCCCCGCAGGTCATCCACGACATGTGGGACTCCGCCAGGGAACTGAGGCCTGCAAATGCGTGAGTACATCACATCGGACGACATCTGCAACCAGATCTCGATGGAGAGGTCGGTGTTCAAGGGGACGTTCCTGGTCGTGGAAGGCGTCACCGACGAGAGGCTGTTCGAGAAGTTCATCGACAAGGACGAGGTCCGCATCATCGAGGCCCATTCCAAGGACAACGTCCGTCACTCCGTCAAGGACATGTCGTCCGTCAGAAGGGATTCCAGGGTCATCGGCATAATCGACCCCGACCTGGACAGGCTCCGCGGGAGGAAGGCCAAGCCCCCGCTGTTCTTCACCGACTGCAGGGACATGGAGATGATGATCATAAGGAGCAACGCGCTGCAGGACGTCCTGGACGAGTACTGCGACCAGGAGCTCCTGGCCAAGTTCACGGAGACCGTCGGCCCTGTGCGCGAGGCCCTCGTTTCAGCCAGCTACCCGCTCGGCCTCCTCATGTACGTGTCGCAGATGGAGGGCCTCAACCTCAGCTTCAAGGACCTGGAGTTCGAGCGCTTCATCAACCCGAGGACGCTGTCCCTCAACGCCGGCTCCATGGTCGACACGGTCATCTTCAACTCGAAGAACTGCCGCATGAGCAGGAAGGCCATCCTGAGCCGTCTGGACAGGGAGGCCCAGGACCTCGAGGACCAGTGGGATGCGGCGCGCGGCCACGACACGGTGAACATACTGCTGATCGCCCTAAAGAAGAACTTCGGCTCTTTCAACAGCCGCGGGCTCAACGAGGGTGAACTCGGAGGGGCGCTGAGACTCGCATTCTCGGACCAGTGCTTCTCGGAGACGGACCTCTACAGGAACACCCGGCAGTGGGCGGCCGACAACGGTGTGAGACTCTGGGAGCTGGTCAGTCCAGATCGAACTCCTCTTCCCTGACGTTTCCGTCCGCCGTCTCCATTATCTTGCGGATGCGACGCTCCCCGTCCTGTAGGATGGCTCTGCAGTGGTCCCTGAGGGCCACGGCCTGCTCGTAGATCCTCAGACTCTCATCCAGGTCGATGCCTCCGTCCTCCAGCCTTTTGACAAGGGCCTCCAGCGCATCGATGCTCTCTTCGAAACTCATCTCCTCTACGTTCTGATTCTCTGTCATTTCCTCACCTTCTCCTCTATTCTGGCCGAGGCGCTGCCGTCTCTGAGATTGATGGTGACCCGATCGCCCGTAGCGACACCGTCCACGGATGTCACCGCCCTGCCCTCCGAATCCGTGATGAGGCCGTATCCCCTGGAGAGGACGTTGAGCGGGTTGAGGGACTCCAGACGGCCAGACAGCGATTCGAGCCTGGATGCGGCGGTGTCGAACCTCCTGCCGACGGACGCCTCCGCCCTGCTGTACAGTGAGGAGCACCTCTCGGACAACGTCTCCATACGCGAAAGGCCGGCCGCAGGGGACAGTTTTGCGTTGACCACCTCGAAACGGCGCCTCATCTCCGAAACCTGTGTACGGAGGGCGATCTCCCCACGGTTGGAGAGATCGTCCACGGACATGAGCCTCATGCTCAGGTCGTCAAGAGCCTTCTCCGGTGAAAGGCGGGCGTCCAGGACCTCGAACCTGTGGTTCATCCTGTCCAGGGAGGCCGAAAGGGCGCGGGACGCCCTGGCCATGTCCGTGTTGAGCTGATTGAGGATCTCCACACGGTCCCTGAGTATTATGGCGGCAGCCCCCGTAGGCGTCGGTGCGCGGACGTCGGCTACGAAATCCGCTATGGTGAAATCGGTCTCATGTCCGACGGCGGAGACCACGGGTGCCTTCGATGATGCGATGGCGCGGGCCACCGGTTCCTCGTTGAACGCCCACAGGTCCTCCAGCGATCCCCCGCCCCTCCCGACGATGAGGACGTCCACGCCCACCCTGTTGAGCAGCTCTATCCCGTCGACGATCGAACGTGCTGCGCCCTCGCCCTGGACGAGGGCAGGAGCGAGAAGGATGTCCGCCGGGAACCTGGAACCCGAGGTCGTGATTATGTCGTGGATGACTGCGCCCTTCTCGGATGTGACCACGCCTATGGTGCGGGGATACCTCGGCAGCGGGCGCTTGTGGGATTCGTCGAACAGCCCCTCTCCCTCGAGCTTCTTCTTCAGAGCCTCGAACGCGAGGTAAAGGTCCCCCAGACCTGCGGGCCTCATGTTCTCGACCACGAACTGGTACGCACCCCTCTGGACGTACATGTCCACGGATCCGAAGGCGGAGACCTTCATGTTCTCCTTGGGCTCGAATTCCATCCTCTGACGGGAATGGGCGAAAAGGACGGCGCGTATCTCGCTGCCGGAATCCTTGAGTGTGAAGTAGTAATGACCGGACGGGTACTTTTTGAGGTTGGATATCTCACCGTTTACCCACAGGTCCCTGACAGCCGGAGAGTTCCCCAGAATGGTCTTCACTCTGGAGTTCAGCTGGGTTACAGTGACCGTTTCCGCCATGTTGCCGTCATCACGGGTTGCATATATAAGCGGAATCAGGGGAGGTGACCGAACAGCCCCCCGTCCCCGGAAGCATCCAGACGTCCTCGGGTGGGACCGAACAGCCTCCGTTTCCCTGAACCAGCGACCAATAAAATTAAGAACAAAGTCCAGACCTAGGAGTGGCATATGAACGCCGATGAACTCAGGTCGAAGATGGATGAGGAGCTGCACCAGTACGTCGACAACGTGATGGACATGTACAACGCTCCCTTCGCCCGCATGATGGGGATCGAGATCGTCTCTCTGTCCAAGGACGAGGCCGTCTGCGAGATGGATCTCCGTCCGGACCTGATGAACAGCATGGGCCGCGGGCACGGCGGGGCCGTGTTCGCACTCGTAGACCACACGTTCGCCATTCTCTGCAACCTGGTCCACCCATCCACCGGCCAGAGCACATCCATCAACTTCTACAGGCCCGCACAGGGTAGGCTGAGGGCTGTGGCCAGACCGGTCAACCGCTCCAGGTCCCTGGAGGTCTACGAGGTGCGCGTCTTCTCGGAGGAGGGGAAGCTCGTAGCCTCCGCGACCAACACGGCTTTCGTGCTGAAGGTGTGACCCATGGCCGACAGACGCTGCCCCTACTGCGGAGAGCTCGTTCCGAGCACGAGCATCACCTGTCCGAAGTGCTACAAGAAGATCCCTGCGGAACCCGAGCCGGTTCGCAGGGAGTCGGACAGACCCAAGAACGAATCCGGAAGGCGCTACAACCGCACGGTTGCCATACTCCTTTCCCTGATCCCGGGGCTGTTCGGACTCCTCGGTCTGGGGCTGATCTACAGGAACCCCCGTCAGAAGAGGGGGTACGTCGCACTTGTGCTGGGTCTGCTGTTCTTCGTGGCCGCCATGGGGTTCACCATCGGCGTCTTCACCGTTTTCCTGGCAGTGCCCTGCTGGATCGTCTACGTCCTGGGGTATCTGGGATGTCTGTTCCTGGTCTTCATGGACAACCTCACACTGAAGGTGTTCTGAAACCGGACCCCTGTCGGAACCGCCGGCCGTCGGTACCAACCCTCGGACCTCAGACGCATCAGGACCGATGTGGCCATCTGGGCGAGATCGACCGCCCCCCTCCCATCGCCGACACAGGCTGGGTCCCCCGGACAAAGCGTGTCGTAGGCCTTCCTTATGAGCTCGTGCTCCCTCTCCGGAGGTCCTTTGAGGTCCCTGTCAAGCCTCATGGATATGGATGGGAGCAGGGTCAGATTGCGTGTGCAGTCCCAAGGTTCGAAGTTCAGGTACTTCCCGAACACGTTCCCGACGTTGTACGAGGCGCACTCCTTCCCGAAGATGATCCCCTGAACCTCGGAGACCACAGTCTTCTCGTCCACACCGACATAGAGCTCCTCGGGTGCGATCCCGTGGCATTCCATCATGTAGTCGAGGGATTCCTTCCCAAGGTCCTTGGGGTCCAGCGCCACGGTGGCGTCGTAGACGGTGTCGAAGTCGCTGCCGTCCGCTAGCATGCGGCATATGCCGATCTGCACCACCGTGTCCGATGGCATACCCTTCGGTCCGGTTGCCGCGATCTCGACGACGTATACCTCGTCCATGCTCCCGCATGGGCGAATCCGTTCTTAACCTCCTTCATTCCTCGCTGCCGGCTGCGTCCCTGAGTGCTGCTCCGAGCTGGAGCTCGCCTATGGCATCGTCGATGGTGCGATCCCTCATGTAGAGCCCGGACCAGACCGAGGCCAGGAACGTACCCACGGAGTCGCAGACCAGGTCGGTGAGGGTGTCGTAGGGGCTGTACTGCGTGACGGAGCCCGTGAGCATGTCCGCGGAGTACTCCATGACCTCCCAGTAAACGCTGAACGTGAGGGCGATGAGGGCCGTGAATATCGCCAGTCCGCGACCGGTGAAGTTCACCCTCCCGCCGCCGAAATGCTGGATCGTGATCATGGCGTAGAACACCAGTATGGCCACGACCGCGGAGGACAGGGTGTGCGTGATGGTGTCGAAGTAAGACACGTTGTCGTAGGAGCCCGATATGAGACCGTACGCGTGAAGGAACACGGCCAGGGCGATGAGGAAGGTGATCATCCCCGGCAGGGAGATGACGCGGAGACGCCTGAGGACGAACGGTACGAAGCACACCGCCGCACAGAAGATCTCTATGAACAGGTCGTGGGTGCCGTCCATGTAGGCCAGGACGCACATGACGAGCATGGCTGCTCCCATGAGCATCGCCAGGACGTCTGCTGCCAGGACGTAGCGGCCCGTCATGCGTTCACCTCCTCGATGAAGAAGTCCTTGTCCTTCCCGCGTCCCCTGACGGACATCAGGGCCGCGAACAGCGCCGTTATGAACGTGGATGCGACAGGCGAGGACATGAGGAGGGGGTTGGTGTAGCGGTCGGAGTCGTAGAAGTCGCCGTTGAAGACCGGGAAGCCCTCGGCGTACATCAGTCCGAACGTGAAGAACATGTCGAGGGCGGACATCGCCATTGCGAAAGTGAGCGCGAACACGATCATCCAGGGGATGGTCATAGTCAGGTTGTAGCTCCTGTCCATTACGATCGAGAGCATGAACCCCAGCAGGAAGCACTGGTACGCCTGGATCCCCGCGGTCACGTACGTGTACAGGTTGACCTGCCATATTATCTCCGACTCGAGGGAGAACACCTGGTTGGCGGCGTACACCGCCACCGCTACGATGGGGGCGACCATGCTCATGGCGAGTATGTTCCGGTTGTACCGGTAGCCCAGGTCCTTGACGTGGGGGACCACCAGAAGGACAACGCACACGATGTCTATTATGAGCCACATCCAGTCCCTCGCGAGGAAGGCGATGACGGCGAGCACGGCGGACAGCACCACCGATGCGGTGACGAGCGTCTTCGATTCGACCGCGGGCCGATATGCACTTGGATGATATAATTGCCTTGACCCTTCTGGATTACCGTTTTCCGGAACCAGTATGAAAAACCGTATGACCGTCTGTCGCCACCATTGTATAGGCTCAATCCATGCCCTTCCGCATGAGGCGGCTGAAGTCCATCGACGAGATATACCGGGAGGTCAGGGACTACGACCTGGTCATCACCAACGATGCGGCGCTGGAGACGGCCCTGAACGCACGCGTCGACACGGTCCGCATGGGGACTTTCGCCATCACCCCAAGGCACCTGGCTGGCGACCTCAGCTACTGTGTCCTCCGTGAGAGGGAGATCAGCGACCTGGAGCTGGTGGCAGAGGTCTCCAGGAGGACGGAGCTGGACTTCAAGTACGTCTACAGCGAGATCCAGAACTTCAGGGACATCCGCAGGTACACGTCGGATGTCATGAAGTACATCACGACTAAGCGCTCCCGCAGGGTTTACGAGGCTTACGAGTCGCTCCCCACCAGGGAGAGGGTGATGTCCGCCTTCGACAACACCGGCGAGCTTCCGGACATCCTCAGGGACAAGAGGACCGCGGTGATCGGCGTCGAACTGTTCGACGACCTGGACAAGCACTTCGTCCCTCTGGACTGCGATTTCATAGACATATTCCACGATGACGGGGGATACGACATCCCCGAGATCCGCGAGGTGGGAAACGACCGTCAGCTGGCGGAGAACGCCGTAGACCTGATAGACGGCGAGCATGCCGGCGACTACGCGATAGTGCTGAAAGCCTCATCACCCATCGCGGACGCGGTCAGGGCGGCACTGTACCGCAGACGCCTTCCGTTCGTAAACAGCCTCAACGTGAGGGACCTCGCCCAGGTCCGCGACTACATCGGGTTCCTCGGTTACTGCATGGAGTACGAGACCGTCCGTGTCGGCCAGGTCAAGGAGCTCTTCGCCGCCCTGAACGGCTTCTTCAAACCAGGGAGGGAGGGTTTCCTCCTGTCCAAGGTTCCCGACGAGGACCTCAGGGACCATGCCAGGGATTTCAGGGATCTCATGCGCACGGCGTTCTACGACGGCATCACGTTCGCCGAGGTGATGGACCGCTTCTGCGACAACAGGGCCAGAATCCAGGTCGGGATCGTCATTAACAGCCTCGGACTGGCGGACAAGACCGTAACCCCCAACAGACTTTCCGAACTCAGATACGCGGTGGACAACGTCACGGAGCTGAAGCACAACGAGGAGATCCCGGAGAACGAGAAGACCGGGGTCCTGATAGCGGACTGCTCCAACTCCGTCTTCGTGGACAAGCCGGTGGTGATCTATCTCGGTATGGAGCAGGATTGGAACATACCCGTGGTCGGCAGAAGGTACGTGGACGCGGAG
>CASFMM010000017.1:7394-26241 GCA_949295765.1 uncultured Methanomassiliicoccales archaeon
ACGCCACCCGCCTGGAGGCCTTGCTGCAGCAGGGAAGCCGCAGGGTGTACCTGGTCAACTCCACCAAGAACGGCAAGAAGGCGAAACCCTGCCTCACGTTCGACCAGGTCCTGGGCAGGTCCTGCAAGGACTTCGCGGACATCGCCCCAGTCGTCCCGGGCAGATGGGCAGTCAGGACCGCTGTCGAGAGGACCGAGAAGGGCGAGGCCATAATAGACGGCATCGAGGCATACGACGGTCCGTTCTCGAAATCCACATTCAACGCCTACTACTCATGCCCCAGATCGTTCCTCTTCAGATGCCTCCTCCCTTCCGAGGACGAGAAGAGCACGGAGTTCGGCAACCTGATCCACTCGTTCGCGGAGCTCTACGCCTGCTATCCGGACAAGGTCAGGGAGATCGGCCTGGACGCCCTGGCCGGTATGATATCCGACCGCTACTCGGGCCTGTCATCGCCGGCCATGGAGGAGATAGACGCCGACGCGGTGAAGGTGGCGATGCTCAACATCACGAGGTACATCGACCTTATGCAGGTGCGCCCCGTCCTTGACAGCTCCAACACTGCGAGGCGCCACCCCAACAGATTCCTGGAGGAGCTGGGACTCACCGCCACCAGCACCGTCTGCGAGACCAACCACACAAGCACTGTGCACCCCATCCACGGGGACTTCGACCTCTTCTGGAACGGGGTCATAACAGATTACAAGACCGGGAAGGCGAAGACCGTGGACGACATCGTCCGTGACATGACCATGGGATCCGGCGCGAAGTACCCCGAGTTCCAGCCACTGATCTACCTGGCTCTCGCATCGGAGATGAAGGGTTCGAACGACGGGTTCAACCTCTTCTACGCGATGGAGAACGACGTCGAATCCTCGGACGACGACTACGACATCGGCAGGAACATGAGGCCGGTCCGCATCCGCCGGGAGACCCTCATGGAATGCATGACCTCCAGCGAGGATCTGATCGCCGATCTGGAGGAGGACCTCAGCAGGGACTTCAAACCGCACGTTAGGGAGATACTCGACACCATAGCGTCGATGGCGGTCGGCGACCCCGAGGATTGGAAGTCCGACCAGGCACTCGTCGACAGGATCGCCTCGATAGCTGGTGTCAGAGGCAAGAACGCGGAGAAGAGCACCCGCACCGCCATAGGCAAGATCGCCGCCAGGCTCCGCGGGGGCATGCTGATAAACGGCAGGTCGGTGGACATCCCAAGGAGCACGCTGGACAGTTTCCTGCTCGAAGTGGACAGGATGCACGACGAGGCTGTCGCGGGGTCTCTGACCGACCTTCCGGCCACCCCGAGGATAGAATGCCGGAAGTGCAGGTTCTACGAGGCGTGCACACGCGAGGTCCTGCCCGTCAACGATTCGGGAGATGATACCGATGAGTGAACTCAATCCATCCCAGAGAGCGATCGCCGAACACCTCGACGGCATGCTGGTGGTGGATGCCGGACCAGGCACGGGGAAGACCCACACCATCGTCGACCGCTACATCAACCTGATCTCACGTGATGACGTGTCCCCCAGGGACGTGCTGCTGCTGACGTTCACCCGCAACGCCGCCAACGAGATGGAGGAGCGCATAAAGAAGGCCCTGTCGGACCGCGGGATGCAGAGGGAGTCCAAACTCGTACAGGCCAAGACCTTCGACTCGTTCTGCCTGTCCGTCATAATGGACGCGCCGGAGGACGCGGGGGCCCTGTTCGGGATCGAGGAGAGACTCTCCCGCGGTGCCGCGATCTCCAGCAACGACACACTTAACAGACAGCACTTCCGCTCTTTCCTGGACAGGTTCCTCAACGACAGGGGCGCGGACTACGGCGACTGGGCCGCCATCGTTAGCCAGTATCCCAACGACCTCTACGCCCTCATCGAGAAGCTGATGTCCCGCGGTCTGTTCCCACTCAAACGGGGATGGTTCGGCATGGACGCGGAATCACAGCTTCGGGGTGACGCCGACGCCATCCTCGACAGGATGCTGGGCCTCAACAAGAGAGGTCCAAGCGGCGGCCGGTCCAAGATGGCCGACGCCCTGAAGGACCTGGACAGGAACAACTCCTGCCGCGTACCTGCCGTGATCGACGGCATCGTCCCCGAGCCGGCTCTCGAGGACGCTGCCATCGACGATTCGAGGGAGCTGCTCATCGGGTTGGTGCACGACGTTTACCACGGCTACGTCAGGACCTGCATATCCGAGGACAGGCTCACATTCGGGATCAGCTTCATGCTCGCATTCGCACTGCTGTACAACGACCGCGGTGTCAGGGACAGGACGTCCTTCAGATATCTCATGATCGACGAGTTCCAGGACACCAACATCAACCAGCTCATGATCGCCCTGATGGTCCTGTCCGAGCCCAACCTCTGCGTGGTGGGCGACTGGAAGCAGGGTATCTACGGTTTCAGGTACGTGTCCATCGAGAACATCATCTCCTTCGAGAGCAGGTGCGTCTCCATCCGCAGGTTCCTCAACGACGACACCGTCAGGGTTCGCTTCTCGATCCCGGAGGTCCGCTCCCTCCCGCTCAAGGTGAACTACAGGTCCTCCGAGGCCATCATCGACAAGGCCTTCGAGTGCCTGACCCTCCCCGGGAGCAAGGACGACGCCTCGTTGGATGCTGAGCAGGTCCTGAAGATGGTGACCCCGATCACCCAGGACCGCACGGACATACCAGAGGACATGACGGAGATCCGCTACGTGCAGTGCCCGACTGTCGATGCCGAGGCGGACGAGGTCGTCAGGTGCGTCAGGGACTACGTTGGGTCCGGGAGGTACCTCGTGGCCTCCGGAGACCGCGTGAGACCTCTCGGCCTGGGGGACATAGCGGTGCTCTGCCGCAAGACGTCCCACTGCCGGGCCGTGCTGTCCAAACTCCAGGACGCGGGGATCCCGGCGTACCTGCAGGGGGAGGTCGAGCTCATGTCCACCAGGGAGGGGAAGCTCGCCCTGGCATGGCTGAGGTTCGTCAACAACGAGAGGGACCTGTGGGGCTATGTGCCCATCATGGCCGACCTGGGCTACTCCCTGGCGGAATGCAGACGCGCGGCCGAGGACTTCTCTCTGGTCCCCACCGACATCGTACTGCAGCGCAAGGCGCTGTACGACAGGAGGAGAAGGGTGACCGAGATGCTCACCCACCTCTACTCCTTCTACAGGCTCGACAACGACGTCACCCAGGCCATAATAACCATCCTGTCCACAGCCCACCGCGGATCGCTCCTCACGATATCCGACCTCGTGAACATCATAGAGGACGGGATAAGGGACAACACCCTGTATCCGGTGGAGAACTCCATCGACCGGGACGCCGTTACGATAATGACGATGCACAAGTCCAAGGGTCTGGAGTTCGAGACGGTCATCATCCCGTACATGGACCAGGGATCCATGCCGCTCATAGACAGGAGCTCCCGCGACGTCCTGTCCTTCGACGAGGCCCTTGGCATCAGATGCTCCAGGGAGGTTGGGAGGTTCGACTCGTACACCAAGATATGCACGTCCTGGCGCACCAGACTGGTCAGGAGGACCATCCCGACGGACTACAGCGAGGAGCGCAGACTGATGTTCGTGGCCATGTCCAGGGCAAGACAGTACGAGACTCTGATATGCGGACCGAAGCCCTCGACGTTCATGACCCTGTTGTCTGATGACCGCTACACCTCCATCCAGGACCCCGAGGACGACATATCGGTTACGCAGGAGACGGCCGCCGAGAGACCGGACGTCACCGGATACCCGGTCCGCAGGTCCAAGATGGGCGTGCACACACTGATGCACTTCTACAACGAGGACGGCCAGGGCAGCATGTCCGAGGGGGACGAGGTTTCCGGCAAAGGGAAGGACTACGGCGACCGCGTGCACAGGGCCGCCCATGCCATATTCAACGGCTGGGAGGTCGCCGACGACTATCCCGAACTTGAGGCGATCAGGGGAATCGTAGCGGAAGCGCAGCGGTCGGACATCTCCTATGCGGAACTGGACTGCACGCTTCCGATAGAGGAGCACGGTGTCACCCTCAACGGCAGGATAGACCTCATCGCCGTCTACCCTGACCGCGTGGAGATACACGACTACAAGACGGACGTCACGGACAGGTTCGAACCCGAGTACATGTTCCAGCTGTCGGTCTACGCGCAGGCGGCTTCGGAGTACTACCGTAAGAAGGTCGTCTGCTTCATCGACTACATCTCCATGGGCCGCACCAAGGAGTTCCTCCCCATGGGCAGACAGGCGATCGTGGACAGGGTCGGGGCGGAGATAGCCAGGCAGAAGGATGAACTCCACCGCGAAAACGCCTGTGGCCGTTGAAGCACGATTCGGAATGTTATTATAGGCGGATGCCAGAGCGTGGGTCATGAGGGGACTGACAAGCGAAGAGGTTTCGGACCGCAAGGCCCGCGGCCTGGCCAACAACGCCGACGTCCGTACCAGCAGGACGTACACGGACATCTTCGTCAAGAACGCGTTCACCCCCTTCAACATCGTCCTCTTCATCCTCGGTATCCTGCTGGTAATCTGCGACGAGGTCACCAGCGCGATATCCGCCACGGGGATCATCATCGTCAACATCCTGATCTCGACCGTACAGGAGATGCGCGCCAAGAGGAAGCTGGACAGGATCTCGCTCCTCGTGAGGCCCAAGGTCACCGTCATACGCGACGGTTCCGAGGTCGAGATCGACCAGTCCGAGATCGTCATGGACGACCTCATCGTCATCCGCGCCGGCGAGCAGGCGCTCGTCGACGGCGTCGCCGAAAGCTGCACGTCCGTGGAGATGGACGAGTCCCTACTCACCGGTGAATCCAGCACCGTCAGGAAGCACGACGGGGATAAGGTCTACTCGGGCTCGGTCTGCGTCACCGGCGAGATGTACTACACCGTCACGGCGGTGGGGAACGAGGCCTACGCCTCCCAGATGCTGAGGAGCGCCAGGAGGTTCACCTCCAAGGAGACGCCGCTCCAGATGGAGACCGGCACCATGACGAAGATCCTCATGCTCATAGCGGGGATCCTTTTCGTCCTCACCATCATCAAATCCCTTTTCATCACCCATGTGGCCTTGGGCCAGATCCTCGAGGTCTTCGTCCTCTGCCTGGACGTGGTCCCCATAGCGCTTTTCCTGCTCATCACGCTCACGTACATGATCGCCGCCGCGAGGATGGCTGATTCGGGGGTGCTCCTGCAGAGGTCGAACTCCGTGGAGTCGATCAGCCACGTCGACACGGTGTGCATGGACAAGACCGGTACGATCACCACCAACAAACTTAGGTTCGAGAGCAGCACGGACTTCATCCCTTCAGAGGAGGCCGCCCGCTACGCGTCCGTGTTCTCCACGCTCACCGGAAGCAAGAACAGGACCATGCAGGCGATCCACCAGCGTTACGGCGAGTCGAATGCGGAACTGGTCGAGGAGATCCAGTTCTCATCGGAGAGGAAGTTCAGCGCCGTCCGCGCCAAAGACGGGGACGCGACGTTCACGCTGTACGTCGGGGCCTGGTCCGCACTCGGCCCCCACTGCAGAACTGACTCGGACATAGGCGGACTTATCGACGCCGAATCGAAGAAAGGTCTCCGCACCGTCCTGCTCTGCCTCAGCGACGACGGTCCGCTCCACGACGATGACGGGGACCCGGTGATCCGTGACCTGGAACCGGTGTCGGTCATCTCCATCCGCGACGAGGTCAGGCCGGACTGCAGGGAGACCATCCAGGTCTTCCTGGACAACGGCATGGACCTGAAGGTCATATCGGGCGACGACCCCGTCACCGTGGACTCCCTGTTCACCATCGCCGACATCCCCGGGGACAGGAAGATAGTCTCCGGGCCGGAACTCGACGCCATGGACCCCGAGACCTTCGAGAGGACGGTCCTGGAGACCAACATATTCGGCAGGATGAAGCCTGAGAACAAGCAGGCCGTCATCGAGACCCTGAAGAAGAACGGCAGATACGTGGCGATGATCGGCGACGGCGTGAACGACGTCAAGTCCCTGAAGACCGCCCAGGTCGGCGTCGCCCTCGAAAGCGGCTCGGGTGCCGCCCGCGGGGTGGCGGACATGGTCCTGGTCAAGGACAACTTCTCCGCGCTGCCCAAGGCCCTGGTGGAAGGCAGAAGGACCGTATCGGGCATGAGGGACATCCTCAAGATATACCTCACCAGGAACCTCGTCCTGGCCCTGCTGTTCATCGCGATCTACATCTTCGTCGGACATCTCCCGATGCTTCCGATCCAGAACACCTACTACGCGTTCGTCTCCGTGACCATCATGGCGTTCTTCATGACGCTCTTCGCCAAGCCGGACAACAACAAGGAGCTCATCCTGCCGGACGTGCTGAGGTTCTGCGTCCCGTCCGCCATCATGATTGCGGCGTTCGGGCTCGCGGTGTACGGCGGGTTCTGGTGGATGCAGGACCAGGGTCTCCTCGACATCGACTGGGCGTACATGGCGTCGATCCACGGCACCGACATTGCAGGACTCCTGGACTTCTACTCCTGGGGAGCCGAGGTGGACACCAGCGAGGTCGTGGCCAGATCCGCGATGCTGTTCTTCGTCACCACAGCGGGCATCCTCCAGATGCTCCTCGTGAGCCCGAGGTACAGATTCCTGTCTCCTGACGGCAGGACCAACAAGAGCCTGATACCTATCGGCTTGGTCGTCTTCGTGTTCCTGGTGATATACGCGATGTACGCCTACTTCCCGTCCATCGCGGTCAACCTCGTGGAACTCGTCATATTCCCGACGGAGGTGTTCCTCCTCCTGATCGGCATCGTAGCCTTATGGTTCTTCGCGGAGCTCTTCGTTCTGAAGAAGAACGTGTTCAGACATGCCGTGGACAGGTTCGAGACCCTGTACATGAAGAAGCTTCAGGATGCGTACACCGAGGGCGACGTCAGAGAGGACGACTGAGGGTCAAGGCTCGTAGCTGCCGTCCCTGAACATCTGGATCATCACGTAGGATGCCATCTGGGCATCCGAGAGCGCACGATGGTTCTGAGTCCCGTGGATCCCGGCCGGGTCCCCCTCGACTATCTTCGAGTAGGCGACATCCAGTTTGGGATACCTGTACTGCCTCCCGTAGTACTCGCTGGGGATCTTGCAGACGGGGGTGGCCGCCAGCATGATGTCGTTGCAGAGGGTGAACTCCCCCTTGAGGTTCCAGGGCTCCTGGAAGAGGAACTTGTCCATGTCGTAAGCGATGTTGTAGGCGGTCACGGTCTTGTTCCTGAGGATCTTGCGGACGTCCTCGATCACCTTCATAGCCGGTGGGGCGTCCGCCACCATGTCGAGCGTCATGTCGGTGTTCTCGAAGATCCAAGCGTTGCGGTGGTAGTCGTCCCAAGAATCGACGTCGTAACCGAGGACCGACGAGTATACATCGGTCACCGTCCCGCGACGGAGGGACACCCTGCATATGCCGACATCGACCACAAGGTCCTTAGGCGCACCGTTGAGTCCCGTGGTCTCGGTGTCCAGGACGTAGATCTCGTCAGGCGGGATCTCATCCAGTGATGCTATCCTGAATCCCTTCGGGTTGGACGGGTCCCTCTCGTACGTCCTGAAACCGTTCATGCCGTCGGCAACAGACAACCAAAATAAGAACTGTGTGATACCCCCGCGTGAGATACGGAAAGACGGCGAGGGGCGTTTTCGTCTCCAGACCGAACAGGTTCGTGGCCCGTGTGGAGATCGATGGCTCGGTGGAGACCGTGCATGTGAAGAACACCGGCAGATGCAGGGAGATCCTCGTGCCCGGAGCGACCGTCGTTCTCGAGGACTCTGAGAATCCCGACAGGAAGACCCGCTACGACCTCATCGCGGCATACAAGAACGGGATGCTGATCAACATAGACTCGCAGGCACCGAACAAGGCGTTCTCGGAGTTCATCCCACGCTCGGGCCTTTTCGGAGAGAACCCGCAGGTGTTTCCTGAACACGCACACGGCGACTCCCGCTTCGATTTCTACATCGAGTCCGGGGAAAGGAGGATCTTCGTTGAGGTCAAGGGAGTCACCAAGGAGATCGACGGGGTCTGCATGTTCCCCGATGCCCCCACGGACAGGGGCATGAAGCATGTCAGGGGACTAGAAACGACGCTGTCGGAGGGATTCGAGGCCTATGTGGCGCTCATAGTTCAGATGAAGGGCATGAATGAGTTCGTCCCTGACTACGCCATTCACGAGGAGTTCGGGCGGGAGCTCGAGAAGGCAGAGTCCATGGGTGTCGGCGTCCTGGTCTACGACTGCCTGGTGACGGAGGATTCGATGGCCGTGGACTCGCCGTTGCCGCACAGGTACATTCACTCGTAATCCTCGTCGTCGTGGGATCTGTCGCGCTTCTTCTTCTCGACGGGGTCGGCGTCTTCAAGCGTCCTGATGAGCCTGAGGTACTCGGAAACCGCCTTCTCCTGGTCGTTGATCATCTGATGCACAAGATAGACGTTCTTCATCGTGGGGTTGGCCTGCATGAAACTGCCGTTGTCTGGCTCCTCCCTGATCATGGAAGTCACCATCACCCGCATGGACTTGGTGCCGGCGCGGGAGTCCTCGTAGCCTATGACCGCGTCGAGGGCGGCCTCGCCGTAGGAGGTGGCGTTCAGGTACTTCATGACGGCCTCGGCGATCTCGGGGTAGTAGACGAAGTCGACGTTCTCCACGAGCTTGGAGAAGTCGTGCCTGAGGACCTCCTGGAAATGCCCGTACCTCTTGATCTTCGATATCCCCACGTCGGCCACGAGCTCCGACGGGGAGTACATGTCCCTCATGTCGCTGACCTTGAACGTGGAGTCGACCTGGAACTTGCGGACGATCTTGCCGTTGGGGGTCACCACCATGTTCTTCCTGACCAGGTAGAGGTCTATGTCGGGCTGGATGAGGCGGTTGTACCTGAGGATCTTCCTGGCCTCGTTCCTCTTCATACGGCTCTCGCGGTTGCTGCTGACGATGGTGTCCAGGAACAGGACGATGATGATCAGCGCGATGTTGTTGCAGAAGATGTTGTTCACGTAGTCGCCAAGGGTCCACACCTCCCCCAGCGCGACGACGACCAGGAACATGATGAGACTGGAGACAACGACGACTATGACGGACCATCCCACCACGGTCATCTCGTGGGAGCGCTCCACGGCCGAGGCCCTCGTCTTCTTGTAAGTGGGATCGAGGCCGGAGGAGACCGACCTGTCCTTGATCGAGGAAACCATGCCGTCGAGCCTGTCCTTGGCCGAACTGCCCTGCTTCTTCGAGGAGTCTCCTTCCCCCTTGCCAATGTCCGGCTGACTGATCTTCAAATCCCGCACCTCCCTTCGAGGACGCCACGGATGTTCGCCTGGGTCTCCTCGGCGGAACATGTCGTGTTCACCATGTAGACCTCGCATTCGGAGAGGTACCTGGCGAAGAAGGCCTTCCTGAGACTGGCCCTCCTGAGGTCGCAGACGAGCTGATGCGGATTGCAGAACCCTTCCTCAGACAGATAGTCAATGGCCTCCTCGGAGGTCATGCGGTAGACGGTCCTGTCGTCCGATTTGTCGCGCTTCAGCAGGAACACGTACCTCATGGAGGTGTTCCTGATGACGGAACCCTCCCCTGCGACCCACCTGACGTTTCCGATCCCGCGGCCCTTGTTGTCGAACCTGACCTCCTTGACCAGGGGCTTGTACTCCTCCCAGACGTCGCCTATGTCGGCGTCGATGTAGCAGTTCTTCTCGGAACCCTCGATGTACGGCCTCCCGCATCCGAAGGACACGAAGTACCAGTCGTCGGAGATCAGGTGCGCGTTGTCCATCCTCAGGAGCCCCCAGGACTGGGTCGTCTTCCCTGTCTTGGACGGGGCTATGAGGGTCACCCCGGAGCCGTCTATGTCCAGCGCCGCACCGTGGACGGAGTGGATCCCGTGGGCGTCCTCCAGGATGTTGCCCGCCATACCCAGGGCGATGCTCTTGATCCAGCCGTAGTAATCGAAGTTGAACAGGAACATGGTGAGCGATGAGACGTCGTACTCCGCATGCAGGTCCGTGTCCGCGTCCTCGAGACAGTAGATCCTCGCATGGGACCTGACCGAGTCGGACATGTGGTAGAAGTTGTCCTGCCACATGTACAGGTAATCGCGGTTGGTGGTGTGAAGCTGCACACAGACCCCGTTGATGTCCGCCTTGGATGTGTAGAAGTTCATCTTGGAGCAGCGGTCGCGGAGTTCCGCCGTCCTGTCCGAATCGATTTCGACGATCCTGTAGGCCATATTCCTCCATCATGCATGGGACTAGGCTTATTTGATAGGTTTGACATGCTGGGACATGGGCGGATACACGACTCTCGAGTTCGAAACCCGTGACAGCCAGCACATCCTGGACATCACCTCAGATGTAAGGAAGGTCGTGAGGGACAGCGGAGTCTCCGACGGCCTGTGTCTGATCTTCTCCATGCACACCACCGCCGGAATCACCATCAACGAGAACGCTGACCCGGACGTGAAGACCGATATGATCTCGGGATTGTCGAGGGCGTTTCCGGAGAGGAGCGATTACAGGCACATGGAGGGCAACTCCCACTCCCATCTCCGCACCAGCTGCGTCGGTCCCTCCCAGACGGTCATCGTCTCGGACGGGGACTTAGTCCTCGGCACCTGGCAGGGTGTATTCCTTTGCGAGTTCGACGGACCCCGCAGAAGACGCGTTGCAGTCAAGGTCTGTGAGATGTGAGACCATGTCGTGCTGGGGCACGATTATCTGGATGCACTGATGCTTGGCACCCCATTCGGCCAGGGACCTCAGGACGGGGATGATCGAGCGACCCTTGTCGGTGAGCGAGTACTCCACCTTCACCTTGCCGTCGGGAACGACGGTGCGGGTCACCATCCCATCCGATTCCAGCTCCTTGAGCTGCTTGGACAGGATCCTGGACGTTATCTCCCCGATCTTCTTCTGGAGCTCGGAGAAACGTAGGGTGCCGTCCATAGCCAGTATGCAGATAATGGTCCCCTTCCATCTGCCTTCGATCACCGACATGGCGGCATCGATGGAACAGTTGTAGCGTGCGTTCTGCGGGCTCATGAAATGAAGTATCATTTAGATATTTAATAATCTTGTGAAACCACATTTATATACGATGCTTATATTCGTATCATTTGGATACTATGTCAAAAATCACAGCTATCATAGCTTCTCCCAGGAAAACCGGAAACTGCGTCGCCATCGTCGACAAGATGGTCGAGACCGCGAAGGCTGCAGGCAACGAGGTCGAGGTCTTCTACCTCAACCAGATCGAGGCCAAAGGCTGCCAGGCATGCATGGGATGCAAGAAGACCGGCAAATGCGTCAGGAAGGATGGGATGACACCCGTCCTCGAGTCCGTCGCCGCATGCGATTCCGTGATCCTCGCCACCCCCGACTACTTCGGACAGGCCACATCCCAGTACAGGATGTTCGAGGACAGGATGTACGGATTCGTCAGGGGAGACTTCACCTGCGCCATCGAGCCCAAGAAGCTCGCGATCGTCGTCACCTCCGGATCCGGTGCCGGCGCCACGGACATCGAGGCGATGATGAAGAAGGTCATGGTCAATTATTTCAAGTTCGAGCCCATGGGGAGCATCGTCTTCTCCGAGGCGCAGAGCGGCCCCGCCAAGGACAGCGCGGAGGTCATGGCTGCTGCTGAGGAGCTGGCCAAGAAGCTCTGATCAGGGGTGTCAAGGATGGGAAGAACCGCAGTCATCTACGCGACCGGAATGACGAAGAACACCAAAAAGGTGGCCGAGTACATAGCCAGAAGGATCGGTGCAGACATCTTCAATCTGAAAGAGATCACGATGATCAACACCGCCGAATACGACACCATCGTCTTCGGCACTGGGATCCATGCAGGCAAACCGTACAAGCAGCTCGTGGAGTTCGTGGACAAGAACAAGGACGCCCTCGTCCAGAAGAAACTCTACCTCTTCATAGAGTGCATGTACAACGGCGAGAAAGGCGATGCGCAGCGCGACGCCGTCGCTCAGCAGCTCGGCATCCAGAAGGCCGTCTACTTCAACAAGAAAGCCGAGGAGATGAACGAGGCGGGCTTCCCCAAGGCCGTCGACGACTTCATAGCAGAGCTGTGAACATGGATGCAATGCTGTTCCTGATCGTCTACGTGGTCCTCAACGTCATCGCCTTCGCGATGTACGTCTGGGACAAGCACAAGGCGAAGACAGATCAGTGGCGCACCAAGGAGTCCACACTCCTCATCGCGGCCCTCCTGGGCCCTTGGGGGGCGGTTGCCGGGATGAAGATCGCCAGGCACAAGACGCTGAAGCTGAAGTTCAAGCTCGTCTACGTCTTCCTGGTGCTTCACATCATCGTCCTGGCGTACCTGGTGTACTCCGGAATGCTCGCTCTCTGAAAGAAACCCTGGGGGAGAGATCCCCCGTTTTCCACATCAGTTCTGATCCAGACCGTAAATCCTGCGGACGTCGGTCTCCTCTCCAGGATGCCCAAGGAGGACGACACGGCTGTCCTCGCGCTCCTTGACGATCTCCATCCCGATCCTGTCGCCAAGCTGTCCGGAGAAATCCCTGATCTCGCTGAAGGACGGCATGCAGGACATGGACAGCCTCATCCTGGAGCTTCCCACGAAGACGTATCCCTTGGGTTCCACGAGGTCGGGGTCCGCGATCCTGTCCAGGGCGGCGTAGTCGTCGACCCATCCGAAGTTGACGTCCTTGACCAGCGTGTGCCTTATCACCGTTCTGGTTTCCAGGGACGGCATCAGCTCGAGGGTCCTCATCAGCCTCTGCCATCCGTCGGGGATCTTGGGCCTGCAGACCTGCCTGTATATCTCCTCGTTGGGAGCGGCCACCGTGACGTAGAGCTGCATCGGCAGCGTGTCCAATGCCTCGAGCCTCTCGGGATAGGTGCCGTTGGTGACCATGAATGTGGTCATACCGCGGCTGTGGCACTCGCGGAGGAACTCGGACAGGTAGGGGTATGTGATGGGCTCCCCTGCGAGGGAGATTGCGACCTGATTGGGGTTCCTGGCCTCCTCGTACATCTTGAGGTCGCATCTGGGATCGCCCTTGAATCCGGAGACCAACTTCCTCTGCTCCTCGATGAGGGCGTCGAGCATCTCCTTGGGCTCGGCCCACTCCTTGACCTCGAAGTCCTTGTCCTGGACCCTCCAGCAGAACGTGCACATGTGACTGCATTCGTTGAGGGCCGGGGTCATCTGAAGACACCTGTGGGACTGGATGCCGTAGAAGTCCTGCTTGTAGCAGCATCTGCCGCGGATCATGCTCTCCTTCATCCAGTGGCAGAGCTTCACGGCCGAGTGTTCCTTGTACAGCCTGTACTGCTGCTTGATCAGTTGGTCACGGTATGCCTGGTCCATGGTATCAGAAATCGAATAGGCTTCTCTGTCCTTTTGCTACTGTCGCCTTCGCCTTGGGGGCCTCCGCCTTCTGTGTCTCGGCGGTTGGCTCCTCGATCTTGACAGGCTCGGGGGACTTCTCGACAGCCTTGGCCGGTGCCTTGCGTTTTTTGGTCGATGGAACGGTGATTGATTCGTCAGTGTCAGGAACCGCGGGGGACGCGATCCTGCGCATCCTGATCTCCTCTACCTCCTTGATGACCGAGGTCACGGCCTTGGAATCGGCCTTCTTGGCCATCAGCAGCCCCAGTTCGTCGGCGTCCAGGTCCAGGGCGTCGGTGAGATGCAGGCGGAGCTCGGGGTCGTTGGCTATCAGGGCCCTGACGTACGGGACGACGTCGTTCTGGACCCTGCGGGTGGTCGTGTGAAGGTGCTCCGCCAGCTTCAGCGATATGGAGCCGCGGAGCATCCTGACCTTCTTGCTCCTGGACATGCGTCCGAGGTAGGAGGGGAAGTTAATCCTCGTGCCGGGCCTGGAGCGGGAGCGCTTGGAGGCGCACACGCCGAAGGTCATCAGGTCCTTGGCGTACGCCCAGAAACGGTAGTACTGGCGGCGGTACACCCTGCTCATGAATATGTCGGCGCGGGACAGCTTCTCGTACCCCCTGACCAGGTCGCCCACGTCTGTGCATTCGGTGGGCATGTTCTCGTCGATCCACATCAGGACCATCCCGGGGTCCTCGTCGACCTCCATGGCCTTCCTCCTGGCCTCTGATGGGTCGTTCCCGAGGAAGACCGCCTTCATCAGGTCGTAGATGTCGGAACGCGTGTCCCTGGGCGAGAGGTCCTCCGCCATCTCAAGTGTGACGGAGTCCTGTCCGAGTGCGAGAGATTCTAGGTTCCTGACCGCCGCGCGCATGTCGCCGTTGGCGTTCTCGGCGATCAGCTCCATGGCGGCCGGATCGACGTCTACGCCTTCGGTCTCCGCGATCCTGTAAAGGGCCTTGGCTATCGTTCCCGCCTGGGGCTTCTTGAATGTGATCTGCAGCGTGCTGTCGTTGACCGCGCTGCTCTTCCTGCTCAGCTCGTAGAAGTCGTTGACTATGAGCACCACGGGCTGGGATGTCTCCTTAATGAGTTTGTTGACGACAGGCATGGCGCCTCTGTCGCTGTTGCCGTAGAAGTTGTCGGCCTCGTCCAGGACGATGAGCTTCCTCCCTCCCTCAGAGGACCTGGTGAACGTGCCGTCGTCCCTGAACGTCTCGAACATGGAACCGCGGAGGGCGACCTCCTCCAGCGCCTTTCCGGTACGCTGGTCGGATGCGTTCATCTCGATGATGCTCCAACCCATCTCACGGGCCAGGGCCTCGACGGATGTCGTCTTCCCGACACCCGGAGGACCTCTGAGAACGGCGACCCTGACCTCCGGGACCCCGTGCTCCCAGCTGCGTGCCCAGGACCTGAGGCTGTTCACGGCCGTGGGGTTGCCGATGACCCCGTCGAGAGTCTGCGGACGGTACTTCTCGGTCCAGTCCATCACTTGGCCTCCGGGGAGTACACGACCCGCATCAGGTCCATGGCCTGGTAGAAGTAGACCATCACGGAGAGCATGGCCATCATGAAGCTGGATGACATGAGCGACCATCCGTTGATGTAGATCAGCACGACGGACATCGCCAGGAACATGCATCCCCTCGCCCAGCTCCTCATCACGAAATGACCGAGGCCGAATATGTTGAAGAATCCCGGAATGAGCCCCAGCGCCAGCGCTATGGCCCCGTGCTTCCTCAGGACGGGACGTACGAACTGGACCTGGGGGAGCTGTGCACCGCAGGAACCGCAGTAGAGGTCGCCTGGTGCGGCCTTCGCTCCGCACTGGGGGCAGACGCCGGTGGGCATGCCGGTGTCGTCGACAGGGGTGGATTTGGACCTCAGACAGCCGCAGTGCGGACAGAAGTCCATATCGTCGGGAATCTCGTACCCGCAGTCATGGCAGATGTACTTCATTGGATCACATCGTCGGCGAGACGCATACGGAATATTCCATTCTGGCTCTCCACCTTTATACTTTCGCCGTAAAGCTCCGAAACCTTCGAATCCGTTAGGAGCTCGTCCTTGTCGCCGTCGGCGAATATCCTACCGTCGCGGACCATCACCACCCTCCTCACGGAGGCTGGGATGTCCGTGAGCTCATGGGTAATCATCACGATGCTGACGCCTCTTGCTATGAGGATGTCGAACATCGCCCTGAACTTTGATTTCATGACGATGTCCAATCCGGTCATCGGTTCGTCGAGGACGAGCAGGTCGGGCTTGGTGACCATCGCCCTGGCGATCAGGGCCCTCCTCATCTCCCCAAGTGACAGGTTCTCGATGGTCCTGTCCAGGATGTCCTCGATCCCCATCATGAGGGCGGCGTCGTACGTCGCCTTCACCATGTCGTCCGTTACGACATGGTTCCTGAAGACATCGAGACTGTTGAAGAAGCCGGAGCAGATTACCTCGCTGACACGGGTGTCTCCGCGGAACATGCTCTGGAGATCCATGGACACGACACCCATGCGACTGCGGAGTTCGAATAGGTTCCACCTCTCCCTGCCGAAGATTCTCAGGACCGCGGGTTCGCTCTCATCGTAATATGGGTGGATGTCCCCGCGCAGAAGCTTGATCAAAGTGGTTTTGCCGGAACCGTTCGGTCCGATGACCGCGACGTTCTCCCCTTTGAATATATCCAAATCGACGGATTTGAGGATGTAGTTGCCGTTCCTGACTATGGAAACGTTCCTCAGCTCCAGAGCCTTCTCCATGGATGGCCCATGGTGACGACATACTTAATGCATCCTCAGACCGTCGGTTCATCTCTGGATTCCCTTTATGCACTTGTCGATGGCGACGAACAGACTGGCGACCTGCTCTCCGGCAGGGGTGAGTGTGACGATGGTGGAACGCGTGACCATGTCCATCTCCTGGGTGACCAGTCCGATCTCCTCGAGATGATTGAGCTTGTCGGGCATCCTTGGGTTGGAAGAGACGCCTTCGTAGATGTCGATCTTCCTGCTGGGACCGTTGGCACCAAGGAACATGAGCATGGAAATCATGTGTTTCTCTTCGAAAGCTTTGACACCATCACTCTCTTCCTTCTTTGTCATTGTATCAATCTCCGTTAAGTTCCGAGATGCAATAATGGTCATCAGACTCGAAACCTTAGAATAAAATCATTTAGGTAGTATAAATAAAGAACTGTAAAATCGAATGTTTGCTCGTAATTGTCTATTAATTTTTTAGAAATGATTATAAACCAATTCACGTTCAAGCTCGGAATATTCCATTGAGCCTGTTCAATTTTCTTCCGCAAGGTTGACAACCATTGGTTATGCCAGCTTATCCATCGCTCAAAAAATGTTCATATTAAAAAATAAGAGTAAGAAGTTTAAGTTGGATTCAGGTTCACATCGAAACCGGATCCTGCTCGGGCTTCTCCGACCTCTCCCTCACCCTGAAATAGATTAGGGACACGGCCATGGCCAGGATCGACACCGGAAGTGCGATGACCAGTGCATCCGTGCTCGCCAGCACCGAGTCGGGGAGGAGGACGCTCTGACCTGTGAGAAGCTCGCAGATGGGCAGGAACACGCAGGTGCTCGTGTTCATGAACAGTGCGAAGAACAGGTAGACGACGGTTCCCGATGCCATGCTCACGATGGCCGCCTTCTTGCAGGGGTTCTTCGAGTACATGGCATGGAAGTACGCCGGAAGCAGGGCCGCGGCGGTCATGCCCATGAACACCGATGTCGCCTTGGCTATGATGTCGCTGGGCATCAGGTAGCAGTAGACGACGGTCAGCACCATGATGACGACGATGAACGCACGGTTGAGGTTGACCGACTGAGAATCGCCGGTCATGTGTCCCTTCTTGTTCTTCCACAGTGTGTACAGGTCGTATCCTCCGGCTGCACCGATGGTGTGGAGCAGGGCGCTGATGGTGGAGATCGCGGCACACACCAGGGACAGCAGGAACAGGGAGACGAAGATGTCCCCGAACGATATTCCGCTGAACAGCTCCAGGATGTACTGCGGGATGATGAAGTCGGTTCCCAGGCCCATTCCGGTGATGTATTCGAACGCGGTCTGTCCGTTGTGCTCGTTGAAGAAGTACACGTTGCACAGGGCTCCGGCGGTGTAGGCGGATCCGACGATCGCCAGCATAAACACGGAACCGACGATGAGGGACCTGTTGAGGTCCCTGTCGCTCTTGGCGGACATGAACCTGACGGCGAGCTGGGGCTGTGTGAGCGCCCCGATGCCGACTCCGAGAAGGAACGTGGTGACCACGGTGAGCCACTCCTTGGAACCGAACTCGGAGAAGTTCGTCCATCCGTTGAATCCGTCGGACACGCCGATCTGTCCTAAGGAGACCTCGCCCATTGTGGTGTTCCAGAGGTTGTCCAGGGCCTCGTTTCCGGCGGTGACGCCTCCGAAGTAGCCGTAGGTGGCGACCAGGATGACCACCATCCCGACGAACATGATCGCCGCCTGGAACGCGTCGTTGTACATGACGGCGATGATGCCTCCGTAGACGACGTAGACGGCGACGATGATCGCCAGTGCGATCAGTATGTAGTCGTAGTACTCGGTGAGACCGGTGATTACCGCAAGGGAGTTGACGCCTCCCTTCAGGACCGCCGCTGCGTAGATCGGCATCATCACGATGATCAGTATAGCCGTGAAGGCGCGGATGCCCTTGGATTTGTAGACCTTCCCGAGGAGGTCTGCGTAGGTGGAGGCCCTGAGCTCCCTCCCCTTGCGGCGGGTGGGTCCGCCGAAGATCAGGAAGGCGACGATGAGGCCCACGAACAGATTGAGAAGGCACAGCCACATGACCGACATGCCGTGCACCGCGGCCTGGCCCCCGAACCCGATGACGGCGGAAGCGGAAAGGAAAGTGGCACCGTAGGAAAGCGCGATGATGACCGGGCCCGCCTTGTTGCGGCCCAGCAGGAACTCCTCGTTGTTGCGGGTGTTCTTGTACCCGTACCATCCGAGCAGCAGCGTTATGACCAGGAACACAGCGGTCATCGTGCCGAAGACCATCAGATCTACACCCTCACTCGCCATCGTCTTCCTCCTCGTTCCTTCCCTTGAGGAATCCGTAGATCACGCAGAAGGCCACACAGGCGAAGCTGCCAACGTAGCCTCCGACGATCCACGGGTCTGTCAGTCCGAAGAAATCCATTTTCTCACCAAGTGGCGTGCTAACATGTAGCACGGTAGTTACGAGATTATACGTTTGGTATATAACGATTACCGAGTCCCGGGATTCTGGACGAGGGGTCCCCCATCGATGATCACGCGCATCCCGAGGGATTACGACGAAGACTTTTTAATCAGGTGCACAATCCCACTGCTGTCTGGCTTGGCCGGGGCGCTTGGCGTGCCCTACACCCGAAATCGTCAATACGCGGGGGCGACAGCAGGGGACGGCCCCGCTGAACACACAAGCCCA
>CASFMM010000018.1 GCA_949295765.1 uncultured Methanomassiliicoccales archaeon
CACTGAGCACGCCATCGACGGTGAACTCCCCGTAGGACATGTAGTCCTTGATCAGCATGATCAGGAACACGGGAGGGACCATGCAGTACATGATCCTGAGAAGGACGTTGACTATGGACTTGGTGCCCTTGTCGTAGGTGGTGGAGGGCTTCTTGCGGGTGAGCTTCTCGGCCATGGAACCGAAGATGGTGTCGTCGCCGACCGCGACGACTATCGCCTCGGCGGAACCGCCGACGACGTTCGTGCCCATGAAGGCCATGTTGTTGCACCCGAGGATCTCGGTGCCGTGCACCGGATCGGAGTACTTGGTGACCCCGCCCGACTCCCCCGTCAGGGCGGACTGGTCGACCTTGAGATGATTCGATGATATTATCCTGACATCCGCCGGGACCATGTCTCCGGTGTCCAGGATGATTATGTCCCCGACCACGAGCTCCTTGGAGTCGATCTCTATCTCGACCCCCTCGCGGCGGACGGTGATGATGGTCGTCACCATGCTGACCAATTGGGCCGCCGCTTTGGAGCTGCGGGTCTCCTGGATGAAGGTGACGATACCGCTGACGAGGATCAGCGTCGTTAGAATCACGAAGTAGATTATGTCCGGCTCGAGGACCATCCACAGGATGTCGATGATCACGAGCGTTATGATGAATATGTTTCCGAACGCCCTGGCGAGCCTCTTGAGTACCACGTACTTGTTGTGGCTGGTGACCTCGTTCTTCCCGTACTGGATACGGGACGTGGTCACCTCCTCGTTGTAGTGCCCCTCGGGTCTGCTGTTAAACTCTTTGATGACGCTATCGACATCCGATGACGCCGCATAACGCATTCTTTCTTCCGGTGTCGTCGAACCAGTTACCACGACTGAGTGGACGGCCTCTCAGTATTTAAGAGGACATACTTGCCCAGAGGGCGTTTGGCCCCTGGGGGACATACGGGGGCCCCGTATGTCTCTCACGGGACAGATGACGGCTCCGGGACATCGTCCAGCATGTCGCCGAACGACACTCCGGAGCCCGATGAAAATGATTGGGAAGACGAGGGGATGGCCCCCTCGTGGATCACTCCTTCTTCTCCGGGTCCTCCTCGGATCCCTCGGGAGCTTCGACGTTCTCCGCCGGGATCTCCCCGGGGACGCCCTCCTCGTGCTCGGTGGGAGCGACGGCCTCCTGGACCTGCTCGGCGATCTCCTCCACCCTCTCGGCTTCGGCGGCCTCGGCCCTCTCGGCACTCTCGACTGCCTCCTTGACCTCCTGCTTCTCGTGGGCGACGACGCCGGCGGCCTTGGCCTCGGCCTCCCTCTTGGCGGCCTCCTTCTTCGCCCTGTCGGCCTCCTTCTGCTCCCTCTTCTGCTCCTTCTCGACGGCCTTGCGGTGCCTTATCTGCTCCTTGAGCTCCTTCCTGGCGGCGGCGCGCTCCTCGCGGGGGAGCTTCTTGATCTCCTCCTTGCGCCTCTCCTCCGCGCGTCTGGCCTTCCACTTGTCGTCGGAGATCTTGGCCCTTGCCTTCTCCTCGGCCTCCTTCTTCTCGTTGGCGATCTTGGCGTGCCTTGCCTTCGCTTTGGCATCGTCACCCGTGGACTCTACGATCTTAGCCATGGTGTGAACCTCTGAATGAGCGGACGTTATCGTTCCATCAGTTAAATATGTCGACAGAACGGACGGTGAAGTCGTTTGGGAAGGGGTTTGTCGATGAGAGTGAACTCACTGGTTGGACTTCCAGAGCCCGTGCTTGTTGCAGTACTCCCAGGCCTGGACCTCGGCTGCGTCGGTCTTGAAGAACGCCTCGGGAGCGTCACCGGGCTTGAGGTACTTCCTCATCTGGACGCCGTCGGCGCAGATCTCGATGTACACGATGTAGTGGTCGTCCGCCATGGGGTGGGCGGTCTCCTTCCCGACCTTGACCAGGAACCCTCCGTCCTGCTTCTCGATGTAGGGGACGTGCTTCTCCTTGACGAAGTCCTCGGTCTTGGCCTCCATCAGCTGCATGGGCTCCCCGCAGCAGGAGGGTATGCATCCTCCCTTGTAGAGAAGCTCGACGGCGGTACCGCATTTGGCGCAGACGTATTTCTGTGACATTTGTCAACCTCTGGACCTTGTTCGGCTCGAGAGGATTTATAGTTTTCTTAACGGCGTTTAGAAATTAAGAGGCTCTAAGGACCGGGAGCGTGAACGCATTATAGGAGGCGGACGATGGGAGGTGCGATGTTCATCCCGGCGATCTTCGCGTCCCGCCCTAAATCGGGCCTCACGGCATCCGAATCATGGTTCCAGGGAACCGTCCCCACCCTGTACGGCAGGACGGTGCCGTTCCAGGACGCGGCCGCGGAGGTCCCCCGTGGCGAGGTCAGGGCCCCTGTGGCGGTCGTGGACGCAGACAGCCTCTCCGCCAGGACGTTCACCGAGGGCGTGCTGAAGAAGATGAAGGTGCGCGGATGCGACATCTGGTTCATGACATGGATCGAGACCGCCGACGACCTGTTCGACGCGTTCAACACCAGCGCCGACATGGTCCTCGGACCCCTCCACGCCACCGCCTCGGACGCGGAGCTCGAGGACATCCTTTCCGTTTCCGACAGCTTCATGCCCGCGGTCTTCGTCCGCGAGGGGCATGCAATCGGCAGGAGGAGGTCCCGTGGCAGCCCCTCCGAGACGCTGGCACACCTGGCGGACCTGGGATTCTACCGCTGCTGCGTGCTGGACACGGACGGCTCCCTGTCCGGGTCCTGGGGGGACCTGAGGGAGGACTTCCCGTCCCTGGTGCCGTTCACCCGTTCCCCTGAGAGCACGGAGGCCATATCTGGGCCGAGGATAGGTTGCCTCTGGCCTCCCAGATACGCTCCGTGAAACCGCGCACCGCCTCATCGACCCCGTCGTCCCCCCTTCTGTCCGTTCCGGGGAACTCGAGATGGCCGAGCCAGTGCATGTTGGTGGTTATCGCGAACGCACGCAGTATGGACACGGTCGGCGAGAAGTTCGGGCTGTCGCTGCCCGCACAGAGCATGGCCGCGCATGCCAATGGATGGGGGAGGCTCCTGTCGTGCCAGTAGACCTGGAAACGGTCCAGGACCGTCTTCAGGAGCGAGGAGGGACCGCTGAAGTGGAGCGGGGTGGCGAAGATCACCAGGTCCGACTCCCCGAAGAGCCTGTACAGGGTCTGCATGTCGTCGTCGATCGTGCAGCGGCCGGACACGCATCCGTCGCATCCGGTGCAGTGGGCTATGTCCATGTCGGACGGGAACGCGACGTACGCGTCGCAACCCGACTCCCTGATCGCGCGGGCGGCGGA
This sequence comes from uncultured Methanomassiliicoccales archaeon, assembly GCA_949295765.1. Lineage (GTDB taxonomy): Archaea > Thermoplasmatota > Thermoplasmata > Methanomassiliicoccales > Methanomethylophilaceae > Methanoprimaticola. The sequence goes on from CASFMM010000018.1 coordinate 3,289, forward strand.
TTGGCACATGGCCTCTGTGACCCCTCCCCTGCCGGCGCTGCCGCATATGATCAGTGCCCTGTTCATCGGCCACCGAATCACGCCATACTTTATTAGATAAGCTAACCATTGCTTCAGAAAGGAGAACGGCAGATGGAGGACTTCACTAAGGTCAGGATGGTCGAGGTGCCCAGGAACGTTGTGGCCGGACACGACGCCCTCAGCAGCGTCAGGGAGATGTGCGAGGGCATCCACACCGGCAGGACCGGCACGATCATCACCGGCACGCGCACCATGGAGGCCGCCGCCAAGGATGTCCTCGGGTACATGGACGGCTACGACATGGACGTCGTCCAGGTGGGCGACGCGACCGTCGAGAACGCCCGCATCGCGGAGGCAAGGATAAGGGAGTTCGGCTCCAGCTTCGTCCTGGCTGTCGGCGGCGGGAGCAAGATCGACCTCGCCAAGATGGTCTCCAAGGACCTCAACATCCCGTTCATCAGCATACCGACCTCCGCCGCCCACGACGGCATCGCCTCCAACAGGGCGTCGCTGAAGTCCGACACCGGGTCACGCTCCATTGAGTCCGCCTCCCCGATGGGGGTCATCGCCGACACCGGCATCATCGCCAAGGCCCCCTACCGCCTGCTGGCGTCCGGATGCGCGGACGTGATCTCCAACCTGACCGCCCTCAAGGACTGGGACTTCGCCAGGAGGCTCAAGAACGTCAGCTTCAGCAGGACCGCCTACACCATATCCAGGTACGCGGCCGAGTCGATAATCGACAGCTGCGGGCTCATCAGGCCGAACCTCGAGGACAGCGTCTGGCTGGCGATCAAGCCCATCATCATGTCGGGAGTCTCCATGTGCATAGCCGGCAGCTCGAGGCCCACCAGCGGCGCGGAGCACATGTTCTCCCACATGCTCGACCTCAAGCACCCGGGCAAGGCGCTCCACGGCGAGCAGTGCGGCGTGGGGTCGATAATGACCATGTACCTCCACGGCGGGGACTGGGAGCAGATAAGGGACTCGCTCAAGACGATCGGCGCCCCCACCACTGCCAGGGAGCTGGGGCTCAGCGCAGAGGACGTCATCGACGCCATGACGCACGCGCACGAGATAAGGTCGGACAGGTTCACCATACTCGGGGACCAGGGCATCAGCGAGGAGGTCGCGGAGACCGTCGCACGCGCCACGGGCGTTATCTGATTTCATGTTAGGGATGATAGAATGGCATTGATCACTCTGCTCAGCGAGCCGCAGGCGAAGGTCGGCGGCGAATTCTACTTCATGGGACCGCTCACGGACTGCAAGGACTGCAGGCTGAAGGGCGTGTGCTTCAACCTCGAGCCCGGCTCCAGGTACAGGGTCGTGGAGGTGAGGAGCCAGAGGCACGCCTGCGAGGAGTGCGAGGGCGAGGTCGTCGCCGTCGAGGTCGAGAAGGTCTCCACCCCGGGCGCCGTGCCGAAGAAGGGCGCCATGGAGGGCGTCACCATAACCTATGCGGAGCCCAAGTGCCAGGAGGTCTCCTGCCCCAACTTCTGGAGGTGCCACGCCGTCGGCAAGAGGGAGGGTCAGAAGTACACCGTCACCAAGCTCGGCAAGGACCTTGAGTGCCCGATCGGCGAGAAGATGGTCGCGGCGGACCTGCTCTGAGTTCGTCGTCCTCGACGGCCCATCAGGTCCAGGGAGACATTTCCCAGAATCGCATCCCTGTCGACCAGACGCAGGTCGACGGCAGTCTCGGCGTATTCGAGGAGCTCGTCGGTGAACCCGTTCCAAGAGAAGATCACGAAGCGGGCGTTGGCGGAAACGTCCGCATGCTTCGCACAGTCCATAATCTGATTCAAAGCATCGAACCCGGCTGGATTCCTCCCGAACTTGCATTCGCACAGCACGTCGAAGACCACACCCTGCTGCTCGACGGTGGCGGCTACGTCCGCCTCTCCGATCACAGGCTTCCCCTTGTCGTCCGTTCCCACCTTCCCCCACCACTTGCCCGTCTCCAGACAATGATGGTTCCTCTGAAGGTATTCACAGCACATCGATTCGAACCTCTTTCCGAGGAACGTCGACAGATCGTTCCCTATGCCGACGAAGGTACGCTCCCTGTCATGGGGATTTATGCGGGCGCGGCGACGGGACACCACCTCGTAGTGGAATGACATCAGAGCGTCCTCCACCCTGTATACCGGCCTCTTCGGGGCCCCGAACATGGGATTCGTCCTGGCGATCATCCCCAGACCGATGAGCTTTTCCAGATACTTCTTGCAGTTGGGTGCCTCGATCGCGCTTTTCTCGGCTATTGTCTTCAGATCCGTGGCACCTCCGGCTATCGCTGTGAGCACGGCTATGTATCTGTCCGCACTCGAGAGCTCGGTGTTTATCATCCCTTCCGCCTCGTCCGCGAGATCCGGAAGATCTCTGAGAAACAGCTCCCAAAGGGCATCCTCGTAGCTGTCCTGACCGGCCAGAACATGATAGAGTGGTACACCGCCCAGGGTGAGGTACGTCTTCACCGCGTCATCCACCGGCATCCGGGGATGCATCGATACGCATTCGCTGTAGTTCAACGGCCCCAGCTTGAGCCTGTGTTTGAATCTCCCGTACAGGGGCTTAGAACTCTTGTTGAACTCCTCCTCCATCACAGATATCGAAGAACCGCACATTATGACCATGGAGTTCTTGCCGCTGAGCATGACGTCGATGAACCGCTGCACCTCCGTGGGCAATGCGTCATCGTCTTCGATCAGGTACGGATACTCGTCGAACACCACCACGACGCCGCTTGAAGAACAGGCATCCCCCAGCATCTTGAACAGGTTGTAGAAGCTGTTCGGGGTTTCCGAATCCTTGCCTGTGAATCCGTTGATCACGTCCGTCATGTATTCCAGCTTGCTCTCCGCCGTCCCCTTGGCACAATGGAAGATTATGGCAGGCTTCCCTTCGCAGAACTTCTCTATGAGCCTTGACTTTCCGATACGTCTCCTCCCGTAGATCACACATCTGGCACTCCCGCGGGTGTACAGCCTCTCGAGGAAATCCAGCTCCCGCTCTCTGCCGACGAACTCCATGGATGCTCATGTTCACACTGGATTTTAAAATTTTTCATAAAATTATTTTCATTATAATTTCTAATTAAATTTATTTTCAAAATAATATCAAATCAAGATTGTATGAAAAATAATCAATTTTGGATAAATCCGATCGATTTTCGATTCCGTGCGATAGGACATGAAAAATGACCCCATACGTGAAGCACTATCTGCAATGCAGGCGTTGTCTAAACACCCCTGCGGTCACGGCTCGAAAGGCCTGATGTCACCAGGGTCGTACCAGTCCTGCTGGACCGCGCTGAAGCGCACCAGAACCCTGCCTGTGTTCTCATCTATGGACACGACGGTCCCGACAACAGGCATAGTTCCGAGCTTCGCATAGACCTGGTCGCCGATCTTGAAAATCATATCACCTTGTTTCAGATGGTTTTCCCGCCTTATCACGTTTCGTTCCGACAGATAACGGGAAGCGTGTCGACGCGGAGACAATCTTGACAGGGAACGTTGTCCGATCATCAAAGAAGACACGGATCTGCCAGAACTGGTTCCGAACATCTATGTAATGAGGGGGGGTGGGGCCCTTGCGGACCCCGATTTAGGGTTTGATCAGAACTTCTCGCCGGTGATGCGCTCGTACATGTCGACGTAGAGCTTGCTCACGCGGTCGATGATCTCCTGGGGGAGGGCGGGTATGTCGGGCTCGGGCTTGCCGGCGTCCCTGGCGGCGTAGAGCTCGTCGTGGTATCCGGTCTCGCGGTAGTACTGCCTGACGAACTCCTTGGAAAGCTCGACGATGTTGCCCTTGGCGTACTCCTCGGCGTCCCACCAGCGGTCCTCGTCCAGGGTTCCGAAGGTGTCGACGACCATGAGCTTCCTCTCCTTGTCGTATCCGAACTCCTTCTTGCCGTCGCAGTGGATGAGTCCGCGCTTGCCGGCCTCCTCCGCGATGATCTGGTCGATCCTGAGGACGGTGTCCACGATCTCCTGGTACTCGGCATCGCTGAGCCCGGCCATCTCCTTGGCCTCGGCCTCGGTCAGGTTCTCGTCGTGCTCCTCCAGCTTGGTGGTGCACTCGACGAAGGGCTTGGGGAGCTTCTCCCCCCTCTTGACCTCGTGGCCCGCAGGGAATCCCAGGTCCTCGGGCTTGACCTTGCCGGACTTGAGCCTGTCCAGGAGGGACCCGGCGGCGTAGTACCTGCAGATGACCTCCAGGGGGATCAGGTAGTTGGTGGTGGTGCCGTCGATCTTGCTGTAGTCGCGGATGACGTTGACCCTCTTGACCCTCATCCTGTCTTTGGAGGGCTCGCTGATGTAGTGGTTGTGGATGCCGGCCTCGTTGAGCTTGCCGAACCAGTACTTGGCGGTCCTGCACAGGGTCTCGCCCTTGTGGGGGATCTTGGAGGGGATGATCTTGTCGAAAACGGAAATGTTGTCGGTGTACGCGAACTCGAGGGTGTCGTCGTCCACCTCGTAGACCTCTTTGACCTTCCCGGTCATGATCTTCTGCATACCACGACGATTGGTGCACGGGTATTACTATTCTCCTGTCTCACCGATTCCGCACGGTCGCGTGTGCCGATTCCGGTGTCGGAATCGTCGGAGAACCTGATGGCGATGCGGAGGTTCGGGCATCACTCGCCGCAGCTCCTGCAACCCGGATCCCGGTCGACATCGACCCTCTCGACGTTCATGGTCGACAGGTCGATGGTCGTCAGTACGCCCTCGCATGCGGACCCCAGCCCGGAGATGACCCTCAGGGCCTCGAGCGCCTCCATCCCCGCGATCGCCGCCACGGCGGCTCCTACTGACGGGACCGGACCCTCCGGGTCCCTCGCGGTCCCCAGGACGCACCTCAGGCAGGGTGTCCTCCCCGGGACCGAGACGTAGAGCTGGCCGTTGAAACCCGAAATGCCCGCATGGACCAACGGGATGCCCATCCTCTGGGAGTGGTCGTTGAGCGCCATCCTGGCCTCGAACGAGTCCAGGCAGTCGATGATCACGTCGCATCCGGTGAACATGTCGCCGTTGTCCGCGGTCACGGGCTCGCAGATCGCCTCCACATCCGCCGCGGGGTTCAGGGCGAGGATCCACTCCGCCGAGATCATGGACTTGGGACGGGGGTCCCCCGCCGAGTAGATGAACTGACGGTTCAGGTTGGTCACGTCCGGGACGTCGTGGTCGCACAGGACGTACCTGCACACCCCGGCTTCCGCCAGAGCGGTGATGACGTTCACACCCAGGCCCCCGCATCCTGCGATGCCGACCTTGGCCTCCATTATCCTCCTCTGCCCGTCCTGTCCGAAGATTGGCAGCTGCCTCTCGAACCTGCTCACAGCATCCCTCCGATGAAATCCTTCAGAAGCCCGCACGCCTCGGCAACGGTGCTGTCGCGCACCTGCTGGCGGCCTCCCTCGAAGTTGTTCTTAGTCACCACCACGCGGGAGCCGTCGGACACGGCGATGTACACAAGGCCAACAGGCTTGGTGTCGGTCGCCCCTCCCGGCCCGGCGATCCCGGTGACCGCTACCGAGTAGTCGGCCCCGAAAAGCGCGGCCGCACCGAGCGCCATCTCCCTTGCGGTCTCCTCGCTGACGGCTCCGTGGTCGATGAGGGTCTGCTCCCTCACCCCCAGGAGCCTCATCTTGGCCTCGTTGCTGTACGTGACCGCACTGCCCAGGAAGTACTCGGATGAACCGGGCAGGTCGGTCATGGCCGCACCTATCAGACCTCCGGTGCAGGACTCGGCGCAGCACATGGTCCTGTGCTTCAGACCGAGGTCGAACGCCAGGAGCTCGGCCTCATAGGGGTGCACCGACGGATACCCCCGTGATGTCCTTGATCCTTCCAACGCCGTCTATGGCGTCTATGACCTCGGCCACGGCCTCCGGCACAAGCGGCCTCCACTCCTCCCCCGCGGCGATCCTCCTGCGGACCTCCGTTCCCGAGTAGACGGACCTGTTGTACATGGGTGACCTCCTGACCTCGTACCCGGCCTCCTCGAAGAGACGGCGGGTCATCGGGTTGTTGGTGTACACCCTCTTGAACGGCGGGACCATGGAGACGACGTGGGCCACCCACACGGAGTACCTGTTCAGGTCCTCCACGGGCACGATGCTGAACTCTGTGATGCCCTCGGCCTTCAGAGACTCGGAGATCATCATGTAGCGCTCACCCGCGGTGAACGGGTTGTCGGGGTCGTGGGAGCTCTGGGCGCTCCCGATCCCCACGATGAGGTGCTCCGACTCCTCCGCGCACTTGCGGAGGACCTCCATGTGGCCGTTGTGCAGGGGCTGGAACCTCCCGATGACGAGGGAGTATCCGGAGTAGTCGTTCCGGGTCATACACCCAGACAACGGTTGCTAAGTATAAAATAGAGAAGAGGACGGGGCGGACCCCGTCTTGAAAGGTTTACTGGGGGGCGGGCACCGCCGAGGGGTTCTCGACGTGCTCCGGCTCCGGCACGGTGGGGACCTCCGGGACGGGCTCCGCCACAGGGGGCTGCGGAGGCATCTCGGGAGGCTCCTCCTGGATGTGGTAGTGGTACTCGACCGGCGGTTCGAGCCTCTTCGCGGAGGACACCCCGTCCTTGTTGAGGGGCAGGAGCTTGTCCAGGTACTGCTGCTTCATGGGGCAGTCCACGAAGGCGTACTCGAACACGTCGCGGAGGGTCTCCACGGTGTAGATCTCCATGGTCTTGTAGTACCTGTTCTCGATCATGACGTCCTTGGCGTTGTCCGCCGGGATCAGGGCCATCTTGATTCCGGAGGCCGCTGCGGCCTCCAGCTTGGCTGTGACCCCTCCCACGGGCAGGACCTTTCCCCTGACGCTCAGGGAGCCGGTCATGGCCAGGTCCTGGCGGATGGGGATGTTCTCCAGGGCGGAGATGATTACGGTCGCCATGGTGATGGACGCGGAGTCTCCCTCGACACCGTCGTAGGTGCCGATGTACTGCAGGTGGATGTCGCTGTCGGACAGGTTGGTCATGGTGTACTTCTTGATGACCGCGGAGATGTTCTCCACCGCCTCCTTGGCGATGGTCCCCAGCTGTCCGGTGGCCACGATGTGGCCGGCCCTCTTGACCTGCGAGGGCGAGACCTCGGCTACGATGGGCAGGACGATTCCGGAGTACTCGGCCATGTTGGAGCTGGCGTTGAGGGCGGCGAGTCCGTTGACCATTCCGACGGCCTCTCCGGATGTCTTGAACATCTTGTAGGCCTCGTTGGCCTCGATGTACCTGTCGGCGACCTGCTGCTCGAGGCTCTTGGCGGTTCCCCTGGCCATTATGACGTCGTCGGCGGTGACGAGCTTGGCGCCCCTCTGGACGGCCATGTCTCCCGAGACCCTGATGAGTCCTCCGAGCTCCCTCATCCTGAGGGTGAGCTCCCCCTTCCTTCCGGAACGGCGCTGGGCCTCGCGGAGGATCTCGGCGACGGCGTACTTGTCGAAGTGGGGGATCTTGCCGTCCTTCCTGACCTCCTGGGCCACGAACCTGGTGATGTTGTCGCGGTTCTCGTCGGTGTCCGGCATGGAGCTGCGCATGTACACCTCGTAACCGTATCCCCTTATCCTCGACCTGAGGGCGGGGTGCATCCCCTGGATGGCGTCCATGTTACCGGCGCAGACGAGGATAAAGTCGCACGGGACCGGCTCGGACTTGACGAGGGCTCCGGAGGAGCGCTCGGACTGGCCGGTGATGGACATCTTCTTCTCCTGCATCGCGGTGAGCAGGGCCTGCTGGGACTCCATCTTGAGCATGTTGATCTCATCGATGTACAGCACACCCTTGTTCGCCTTGTGGATGTCCCCCGCCTCGAGCCTGTCGTGGGACGGGGTCTCGAGACCTCCGGACTGGAACGGGTCGTGCCTGACGTCCCCGAGGAGGGCTCCAGCATGGGTACCCGTGGCGTCCACGAACGGTGGCATGTCGCCGGGATCGTGTCCCACCAGCACCTTCGGCACTATGGCCGTCTCTGTCCTGGGCTGTCCGGGTGTCCTGAAGAAGAGCATGATTATGAGTGCGCCCAGAAGCGCGATCCACACGATGGTGAAGTTGTTGAGCATGATCGCCGCCAGGAGTCCGATGACGATGATCGCCAGGATGGCGTAGATGTACATCGTGTTCTTCTGGTTCTTCTGCTGGGCCGCCATGGCCTTCTGCTCGGCCACAACCGCCTTCCCCTTCCCTGCGGGGAATACCCTGACCCTGGGCTCGTTGAAGTCCTCGGGGTTGTGGTAGGCCACTATGTCCTGCAGCTCCTCCTTCGGGAGGTACTCCACCATGGAGTTGGCCAGCATGGACTTACCCGTTCCGGGCTCCCCTATAAGCATGACGTGCCTCTTCTGGGAGGCGGCCTTGCGCATGACCTCGACGGCATCCTCCTGGCCTATGACTCTGTCTGCCATCAGGTCCGGGATCTGGATCTGCTCTGTTGAGGTGAAGGTCTGTTTGTCGGCCCACTCCTCGACGGAGAGGTCGCATCTCTTCACATCGGATCTTTTTGACATTGTTCCCCCTTGAATGTGATTCCTAGTTTGTCCCTGTATATAACAGTTGATTGCTTTGGTTCGTGCACCCCGTCACACGTTGCCCGTCCTGAGGGCGTAGACGATCACGCCCGCTATTATGGCCACGAGGATGACCGCGAAGACGTGGGTCCCGTACTTCTCGAAGAAGGTCCTGTCGTCGGGCCAGTCGAAACCGGTGGCTGATATCTGTATCGGGTTGAGCGAGTTCTCGGATGCGAGGTCCAGGTTCGCGACGTAGACCGAGGAGAACCCGGGTCCGGAGACACCGATCTCCGTGGAGGCTCCTGCCATGAGGGGCGACCTGTCGTCGCCGTCGTAGTCTGTGACGCTGACGCCGTACCATGTCCCAGCCTCGTCGTCGTTCCTCACGATGTTCCAGCATCCCGTCCCGTTCTCATCCGGGTTGGAGGAGGTCACAACCGTCCCCCTCACCGTCAGCGCGTCGACGCCGTTGTACTGGCACAGGTAGGTGAACGCAGCGGCTATGCCCTCTGTGGAGGAGCTGCCGGTGACAAGCGCGTCGTACACGTTGCCGACCTGGCTCTCCTGGGGCTCGCCTGTCTCCTCCGAGGAATCATCGGCTGTGTCCCCGGGCGTCTCCTCCGAAGGGGTCTCCCCGGGATTATCGGGATTCTCTTCGGGAGTTTCCTCGGGAGTCTCGACGATGACGTTGTCCACGACGGTGATGCTGTGCAGCCTGTCCGCGATGGCCTTGACCTTCTCGCTCACGCTGCCTTCCACCTCGAACCTGGCGTCCCTGAGCTCGGTGATGCGCGTGTAGAGCTCGTTCTCCTCCGTGGTGGAGAGGTCGTCCGCCATGTCGGTGGGCACGTCTACCGAGAACTTCACGGATGCCGGCATCACGTAGGTGCCGGGGTCCCTGCCCGAGTTGGGGTAGGACACCTCCACCTCCGCGCAGGTCACGGTGACCTCGACCGCCTTGATCGGCAGGTCCCAGAGCCAGACCGCTTCGGCATCGGTGTAGTATATCGCCGCCAGTGCGGAGTTGACCACGTCCGTGGCGTACGCCACCGCCTGGTCCTCGTCCTGGAACAGCATGGGGTCGGGGAACGAAATCAGGAACTGCAGCGTGTTATGGGGTGACCCGCTGCCGATCTCGGATTCGAACCTGTCCCCGACATCCTGGTATACCTTCTGCCCGTTGGCGTCCAACTGTGACTGGTACCCGGCATCGGAGCCGGTGTCCGCCTGGACCGCCGGAAGGGCCATGACGGCAATGAAGCAGAATACGGCCAGCGCCGTGACAAGCTTGGTGTTCATCCGTTCGGGATTACACGCCCTCTCTTTTAAAAGTAACCATGGAACCTCCGACATACGTGAACGCCGGCGACTTCCGGCCGACCAAGCAGTTTATCAATTTCGGCACTGTTGGCATCGCGTATGAGGATCGATGAGCTGGACGTCCCCGACGCCGTCGCGGACGCCCTCCAGAAGGCCGGTTTCCGGGAGCTGCATCCGCCGCAGGCGGAGGCCATACCCATCACGCTCGAGGGCAGGAACCTCGTGGCGGCCATACCCACAGCCAGCGGGAAGTCGCTCATCGGCTACGTGGCGGCACTGAAGACGCTCGTGGAGCGCAGGGGCCACGTCCTCTACATCGTCCCGCTCAAGGCCCTGGCATCGGAGAAGAGGGACGACTTCCTGCAGTTCGCCGACCTGGGCATAAACGTGCACATGAGCACAGGCGACCTGGACTCCGAGGAGAGGGGCATAGAGAAGGCCGACATCATCGTCGCCACCTCCGAGAAGGCGGACTCCATGATCCGCCACGGTAGCCGCTGGATGGACGAGGTCAAGCTCGTCATCGCGGACGAGATCCACATGATCCACGACCCCGGCAGGGGACCGACACTCGAAGTGGCGCTGACCAAGATGATGCGTCGCAGGTGCGACCTGCAGGTCATCGCGCTTTCCGCGACCATCTCCAACGCCGACGACCTGGCCGACTGGCTCCACGCCGCACTGGTCAGGAGCGAGTGGCGCCCGGTGCCGCTCATGGAGGGGGCGTACCTCCCGGGGAGGATAGTGTTCGGGGACCGCACGGAGAAGGCCGTGCCCCCTGCAGAGGACGCCGTGTCGTCCCTGGTCATGCAGGCCGTGGGGGACGGGGGCCAGTGCCTGGTGTTCGTCAACTCCAGGAGGTCCACCGAGGCGGAGGCCGTCAGGCTCGCCGGCCACCTGGGCCCGAAGGCCGCCAGGGAGCTCTCCCGCGCCGAGGAGGCCCTTCTTGAAGGCGATTCCGAATCCACCGCGACCGGTCGCAAGCTCGCCTCCTGCGTGAAGTCCGGCACGGCGTTCCACAACGCCGGACTGACCTACAGGCAGAGGAAGTACGTCGAGGACTCCTTCAGGGCCGGGGACATCAAGTGCATAGTCGCCACCCCCACCCTCGCGGCCGGGATCAACCTCCCCGCCAGGAGGGTGGTCGTCAGGGACACGTACCGCTACGAGAACGGCGCCAACGTGCCGATCTCCGTGATGGAGGTCAAGCAGATGTGCGGACGCGCCGGCAGGCCCGGATACGACCCCTACGGGGAGGCCGTCCTGGTGGCGAAGAACGACCGCGACTTCGAGCACCTGATGACGGACTACATCGACCACGACACCGAGCGCCTTACATCCAAGCTGTTCCAGGAGAAGGTGCTGAGGAGTCACATCCTAGGGATAATCGCCACCGGCGACGCGGAGTCGGACGAGGAGATCGTGGACTTCATGAAGGACACGTTCTTCGGCGCCACGTCCAGCCTCTTCGGGATCGAGAGCATCGTGGGCGATGTCGTGGACTTCCTGGCCGGGGAGAAGATGGTCCGCAGGCAGGGGGACTCCGTCATCATCCTGCCGTTCGGCAAGAGGGTCTCCGACCTGTACATCGACCCCGTGACCGCATCCATACTCAGGGACGCCGTCCTGAAAATCGACGACTCAACCGAGACCATGCCCATCCTCATAGCGGCTGCCATGACCCCAGACGTCGTCGGCATGTACCCGAAGAAGTGCGACGAGCAGCGCCTGAACGCCGAGGCGGAGATGTGGGAGGACAAGCTCCTGGTCGACCCGGACGACATCGAGGAGTACGACTACGAGTACTTCCGCAGCGACCTGAAGACCGCCGTCCTCATAGCGGACTGGATGAGCGAGGTGCCCGAGGAGGCCATGACCGACCGCATGGGCATAGGCCCCGGGGACATCCGCGCCAAGGTGGACAGGATGGACTGGATAATCTACGCCATGGGCGAGATCGCCTACATCTTCAACCCGGACGCGATCAGGAAGATCAGGCCGCTGGCCACCAGGATCAGATACGGTGTGAAGGAGGAGCTCTCGGAGCTCGTCTCCCTCAGAGGGGTCGGGAGGAGCAGGGCCAGGATCCTGTTCAACGCGGGATACGCCACCAAGGACTCCATAGCCTCCGCGGAGGAGTCCGTCCTCGCCGCGATGCCCAAGATCGGCCCCGCGCTGGCCAGGAGCATGAAGGACCAGGTCGGCTCGTCGTCGCCCGCCACGGAATCCGCATACAGCATGTCGCCCTCCGAGGAGGAGGACGCGATGATGGACGAGATGGCCGCGGCCTACGGGTACGTGCCGGACAACGGCCCGGTCGAGCAGGTCCGCGAGGAGAGGGCCGAGGAGTCCCCGGTCCGGAGTAAGTCCAGATCGAAAAAGAAGGAGGAAGAGACCGGCCCTCGTCAGGCCAGCCTCTTCGATTTCTGAGTTTTATCACTGGGAGAGGATCCTCTCCACGTCCTCGACGGAGTTGCCGCACTTTATGGGGGGCTCGCAGTTGTTGATGATGGTGTCGGGGTCCTTCAGGCCGTTACCTGTGCAGATGCACACGACCCTCTCGTCCCTGTCCACGATGCCCTCCTGGCGGAGCTTCCTGAGTCCTGCGACGGATGCCGCGGAGGCGGGCTCGACGCAGACGCCCTCCCTCCTTCCAAGGAGCTGCTGGGCGCTGATGATCTCCTCGTCGGTGACGGTGGTGGCGAATCCGCCGGTGGAGTAGATGGCCTTCAGGGCCTTCCTGCCGCTGACGGGGTTTCCGATCCTGATCGCGGTGGCGACGGTCTCGGGGTTCTCCTCGGGGATGAAGTCGTCGGTGTGCTGCCTGAACGCGCGGGCCACGGGGGACGCGCCCTCGGCCTGGATTCCGGTGAGCATGGGGACCTTGTCGATCCATCCGACCTCCTGGAGCTCGGTGATGGCCTTGTACACGGCCCAGATGTTGGCTGCGTTGCCCACGGGCAGGATGATCCTGTCGGGCACGTTGTACCTGAGCTGGTCCATGATCTCGAACAGGACGGACTTCTGTCCCTCGGGCCTGTAGGGGTTGATGGAGTTCAGCAGGTACAGCTTCCTCTCGTCGGCCATCTTCCTGGCCAGCGCGAGGGCGTCGTCGAAGTTCCCGTCGATGGACAGGACCTTGGCACCGAAGAACAGCGCCTGGGCGAGCTTGCCCATGGCGACCTTGCCGGAGGGCAGGAACACGGCGCACTTCATGCCGGCCTTGGCCGCGTAGGCGGCGAGGGCGGCGGAGGTGTTCCCGGTGGATGCGCATCCGACCACCTTGGCACCCAGCTCGTTGGCGTGGGAGACGCCGATGGTCATGCCCCTGTCCTTGAAGGATCCGGTGGGGTTCAGTCCCTCGAACTTGACGAACGTGTTCGCGACCCCGATCTCTGCCCCCAGGGCCTTGGTCGGGTACAGGGGCGTGCCCCCCTCCTGGATGGAGACCTTGTGCGCAGGGTCCACGGGCATGAACGGAGCGTACCTCCAGACCCCGATGGGCTCCTTGTGGAGGTCCTCGGGCCTCATCTCCTTGACATTCTCCAGGTCCATCTTGACGGTCAGAAGGCCGCCGCATCTGGGGCATGTGTTCACGAAGGGGTCGTCGACCTCGGCTCCGCAGTCCCAGCAAATAACCTTGTGTGCTGCCATTTCAAATCCTCCTGCAACCGGAGCCGGGCTCCGTGATCCAGGTGTCGCATTTCATCTCGTTTTCAGCGTAAAGCGCCTTGATGCTCTCGGCGATGGACTCCCCCTGATGGGAGCTCTTGTCGTAGAACGATATGATGCAGGGTCCGGAGCCGCCCAGGAAGGACGCGATGGCGCCGTGGGACTTGGCCACGGCCTCGGCCTTCTTCAGGTACGGGACCAGGGGCGTCCTGGCGGGCTCGAAGACGGCGTCCTGCACGGACCTGCCGATGAGTCCCAGGTCACCGGTCTGCATGCCGTAGACCATGCAGGCGGCGTTGCCCAGGTGGAACACCATGTCCTTGACGGGCACCTCGTGGGGCAGGACCATCCTGGACTCCCTGGTCGGGACCATCACGTCGGGCATGGCCACGACGATGCCAAGATCCTCCGGGGGCTGGATCGACACGACCTCGAAGGGCTCGTAGGAGCGGATGACCGTGAATCCCCCGAGCACGCAGGGCGCGACGTTGTCGGCGTGGAAGCCGCCGGATGTGACGTCCTCGGCGTGGGCGGCGCAGAGCACGACCTCGGTGAGGCTCAGCTTCTCCCCGCACAGGATGTGGGCGAGGAACGCGCCTCCGGCCGCGGACGCTCCGGAGGATCCGATTCCGCTGCAGGGGCGGATGCCTTTCTTAATCCTGATCTCGATGCCGAACTCGGCCTCGCACCTCCTCAGCACCTCCTTGGCGGCGATGCTCACGGAGTTCTGGTCGGGGTCGGTGGGGATGCCCTCGGACCCGGGTCCGGAGACCTCGGAGATCACGATTCCGGATTCGATCTTCCTTCCCTCGATGATGTCGTAGGGCTCCTTCAGCGCCAGTCCGAATACGTCGAATCCGGCACCGATGTTGGACGTGGTCGCGGGCGCAGCTATCCTAATCCATTCGTCGGCCATGGTGTTCACTAGTTCCTTGCAGAGCGGAACCCCCACTATCATTTTATTATTATTGGTCGGGCGCGCACCCCCTGCGTTGGGAAGGTTGTTATACGTCGCGACCCGTGACGGTTGCATGCGCTTCGACGTCATCGGAATCAGGGGCCCGGCATCCTTCGAGACCATCGTGTCACATTTCACCTCGATGGGCGGCGACGTCGTTCTCCTGGACCCGGATGTGGTCGCCGGGAAGTCCCATGCCCTGGCAGCCGCACGTCACGCGGAGAGGGCCTTCGCAGAGGGGACCAACAGGTCGAAGACGCTGCCCACCGAGATCATCCTCTACTGCGCCTGGGAGAGGCAGATCGGCAAGGCCATGGCGAAGATGAAGCCCAAGGAGGGAAGGGACGAGTACGTCGCAGTCCTGATGGACGTGGAGGACCCGCGTCTGGACGGGATCGGCATGACCAGAGATGATTCGATCGTCGACGCAACCCCCTGGAAGGCCGAGAAACTGGGCCTGAGGAGCTGCTTCCTGTCGCCGGAGGACCAGGCCGTGGAGAACGTCGCCATGGTCGAGCTCCAGAAGATGTGACCTTGTCGTTCAGTTTGTCTGATGACGGCATCCATTCTGATCGGACTTTCAATACACCATCTCTTCAAGAAGAGAGGGATGTACACAGAACTTGCGTCAGACAGGAAACAGATTAATAGCTATGCAGACATTATCGATAGTGAAATAACATTCAATTCTGTGCTTCTGGTGAACAACACCGTGTTGATTACCAGAATGCATAGAACATATTTCGGACAGGTGCTGATGTTCATCATCGGAATGTCCAGCATAGTTGTGGAGGCGATCGCATGAACGATAAAGAGAAGTACAGGTTGGTGACCTACTCGGATTTCGTCAAAGAGGTCGTTCGCGAGGACAAGGAGAAGAGGGCCGCGAAGAAAAAGAGGCTCTTCGGGATTTAGCGTAGAACGCATGCATCCCATGTCGTCGGGTTCAACACCGACGGTTCAGCGCT